>NZ_JBEOVG010000030.1:0-88936 GCF_040295345.1 Actinosynnema sp. NPDC002837 | reverse complement strand
CACCCCGCCCGGCGCGCGGGTCATCGGGCGGCGGCCCGCCAGCCGGCGCCCCCCCCCTTCGCATCACGACGCACAGCTCCCGAACGGCGGGCGGAGGCCCGCCGAGGGTTATGACTTGGCGCTCAGGGACCGGTCCAGGTCGGGCTCCAGGTAGATCAGCCGGGCGGCCGGGACCTTGTCCCGGACGCGCTGCTCCGCGGCGTCGATGGCCTGGGCCACCTCGGTGATCGACAGCCCCGGGTTCAGCGCGATCTTCGCCGCCACCAGCAGCTCGTCCGGCCCGATGTACTGGGTCTTGATGTGGATGACGCGCTGCACCTGGCCCGACGCCAGCTCGTCCGTGATCAGGTCCAGCTCCGCCGGCGCCGCGCCCTCGCCGATCAGCAGCGACTTCATCTCCACGATCAGGATGACCGCGATCACGCCCAGCAGCACACCGATGCAGATCGTGCCGATGGCGTCCCACACCGGGTCGCCGGTCAAGGTCGACAGACCGACGCCCATCAGCGCCAGGACCAGGCCGAACAGCGCGCCCGCGTCCTCCAGCAGCACGACCGGCAGCTCCGGCACCTTCGACTGCCGGATGAACTGCCACCACGTGGCGTCGCCCTTGATCGCCCTGGACTCCACGATCGCGGTGCGGAAGCTGTAGGTCTCCAGGCCGATCGCGACGACCAGGATGATCACCGCGACGATCGGGCTGCTCAGCTCCTCGTGCGACTCCAGCTTGTGGATGCCCTCGTACAGGGCGAACACCGAGCCCAGGCTGAACAGCATCAACGCGACGATGAACGAGTAGAAGTACCGGTCCCGACCGAACCCGAACGGGTGGATCGGGGTGGCCTTGCGCCGCGCGGTCTTCTGCCCGAGCAGCAACAGGCCCTGGTTGGACGTGTCGGCCACCGAGTGCACCGACTCGGCGAGCATCGATGACGACCCGGTGATCAGGAAGCCCACGAACTTGGCCGCCGCGATCCCCGCATTGGCCACCAGTGCGGCGATGATCGCCTTGGTCCCGCCCCCTGCTGACACGGTTGCTCCCTTTGCGCCCAAGTCCGATTTGTCGGTGTGACCCTACTCAACGCCGGGCGTCGCCCGGAAAAGCTGGGTGTCGACGTCCGCCGTGACCACCACCGCCGGGTCGCGCGCGGGCAGCCACACGGACTGGCCGCGCGACAGCTCCACGGTCTCGTCGCCGCAGGTCAACCGCGCCCGGCCACGCGTGCAGAGCAGGATCTGCGGCCCGCTGTGGTCCACCCGGACCTCGACCGACGGCCCGACCTCGATCCGCGACAGCTCGAACTCCGGGCACGGCGTCCGGTACGCCCACAGCCCCGGCGCCGTCTCCGCGCCGGTCTGCACGGGCATGTCGCCGCACCCGAAGTCCAGCACGCGCATCAGCTCGGGCACGTCCACGTGCTTGGGCGTCAAACCGCAGCGCAGCACGTTGTCGGAGTTCGCCAGGATCTCCACGCCGGTGCCGTGCAGGTACGCGTGCAGGTTGCCGGCGGGCAGGTAGATCGCCTCGCCGGGCCGCAGCACGAGCCGGTTGAGCAGCAGCGCGGCCAGCACGCCCGCGTCACCGGGGTACGCCTCGCCCAGCTCCAGGATCGTGCGGCACTCCAGGTCGAACTCGCCGTGCTCCTTCACGTGCAGCACGCACGCGTCCAGCACCTGCGGCAGGAGCATGTCCAGCGCGGTCTGCGGCAGCGTGATGAGGGTGGTGAACATGGCGCGCAGGCCGTCGGCGTCCGGCTGGGCGGCCAGCAGCTCGGCGTACGGCGCGAAGTCCGGCGCGTCCAACGACCGCAGCAGCGCAACCGTGCGCGAGGGCTCGCGGAACCCCGCCAGCGCGTGGAACTCGGTCAACGCGCAGATCAGCTCGGGCTTGGCCGACGGGTCCTTGTAGTTGCGGATCGGCGAGTCCATCGGCACGCCCGCCGCGTCCTCGGCCGCGAAGCCGTTCGCCGCCTGCGCGGCCGACGGGTGCGCCTGCAGGCTCAGCGGCTCGTCCGCGGCCAGCACCTTGAGCAGGAACGGCAGCCTGCTGCCCCAGCGGTCGGCGTGGCGGGTGCCGAGCTGGCCGTCCGGGTCGTCGGCGAGCAGGTCGAGCAGCGACCGCGTCTCGCCGTCCGGCCCCACCACCCGTGACGGGTCCCCGGGATGGGCGCCCATCCACAGCTCGGCCTCGGGGTGCGGCGTCGGCACCTCCCTCCCGAGCATCTCGGCGATGGCGGTGCGTGATCCCCACGCGTACGCGCGCACCGCGTTGTGCAGCAGATCCACAGTCATCCCCTCACACGGCCGGCGCGTACAGTCCGGGTCCGCCCAGCGTTCCCGCCGCCAGACCCAGGTACAGCGCGGCCAGCTCGAACCGCAGGGCGAGCAGCGCGGCGCACAGGGCCTCGCCGCCGCTCACCTCCTCGGCCGGTTCGAGCACGTCGGCTCCGGACAAGGTCTCCATCGCGACCCGCCGGGCGAAATCGGCCTGCCCTCCCCGGCGCACGGCCACCAGCAGCACGCGGACCAAGCCGTCGTGCTCGTCGTCCGGGTCGGCGAACAGGTCCGCGCCGGACGTGCCGCGCACGGCCCGGCGGTGCAGCACCGACCGGGTCAGGGCCTGAGGATAGCCGGCCACGTCGCTCACGACGCCCGCGTAGGTCGCGAGCACGCCCGCGCCGTGCGCCGCCACCGCCGTGGCCAGGTCGTCCAAGCCCCACAGCAGCGGTGTGCGGTCGGCCACCCGCAGCGCGAGCGTCTTGGCCGGGTTGACGAACGACTCGTGCATCGGGTGGCACCGCTCGGCCTCGCGGTCCAGCTCGTCCGCGATGGCCTGCACGTCCACGTCGAGCAGCCCCAACGACTTCAGCGCCACCACCCACGCGGCGAAACCCCGGGCGAAGCCGAAGCCCTGCGGCACCGGCACCCGCGGCGGGATCAGCAGCGCGTGCTGCGCGGCGGACGCGGCCACCGGGCCGTCCGGCTCGGCGGTCAGCAGGACCCGCGCGCCGCGCCGGGCCGCCCGGTCGATCGACTCGGCCATCCGCACGTCGCCGGGGTCCTCGGTGTGCGCGAGGACCACGTCCAGCGCGCCGACCCACGTCGGCACGTCGTCGGCGACCACGACCGGCACGGGGCAGCGCGTGCCCAGCAGCGCGGCCACCACCCCGGCGATGGCCTGGCCGACGCCCGGCCGCGTGACCAGCACCAACGCCCGCGGGCGTTCCTGGAACGTCCGCTCGACGCCGAGCTCGTCGGCCGCCTCGGCGGTGGCCCGGACCTGCGCGCCCGCCCGTGCGGCGGCGCGCAGCAGACCTTCCCGGTCGGCGTCGGTGAGCCGGGACTGGTCGTCGAGGAGGCTGTCGTCAAGCACCCGAGCTCACCCGGCCGTCGGCTCGACAGCCTCGTCCAGCAGCAGCACCGGGATGCCGTCCCGGACCGGGAACGACCGGCCGCACGAGGTGCAGGTCAGGTAGTCCGCGAGCGGGTCGGACGCGGTGCCCGCCTTCAGCGGCGCGTGCTCGGGGCACGGGCAGGCCAGGATCTCCAGCAACTGCGGGTCCAGTTGGACGGCCACGGCGCTCATCCCCTCACGATCGCCAGGACCTCGTCGCGCAGCGCCGCGACGGAGGCCGCGTCGGCGGCTTCGACGTTGAGCCGGAGCAGCGGCTCGGTGTTGGACGCACGGAGGTTGAACCACGAGCCGTCCGGCAGGCTCACCGTGAGGCCGTCCAGCTCGTCGAGCTCGACGCCCTCGCGACCGCCGAACTCGGCCTTGATCGCGGCCAGCCTGCCCTGCTGGTCGTCCACCGTGGAGTTGATCTCGCCGGACGCGGCGTACCGCGCGTAGTCGCTGGTCAGAGCGGACAGCGGGCCGTCCTGCTCGCCGAGCGCGGCCAGCACGTGCAGCGCGGCCAGCATGCCCGTGTCGGCACGCCAGAAGTCGCGGAAGTAGTAGTGCGCGGAGTGCTCGCCGCCGAAGATGGCGCCGGTCTTGGCCATCTCCTCCTTGATGAACGAGTGGCCGACGCGGGTGCGCACCGGCACGCCGCCGTGCTCGCGGACGATCTCCGGCACGCCGTGCGAGGTGATCAGGTTGTGGATGATCGTGCCGCCCGGGTCCTTGGCCAGCTCGCGCACCGCGACCAGGGCGGTGATGGCGGACGGCGACACCGGCTCGCCGCGCTCGTCGACCACGAAGCAGCGGTCCGCGTCACCGTCGAACGCGACCCCCGCGTCGGCGCCCTCTTCCCGGACCCGCTTCTGCAGGTCCACGATGTTCTTCGGGTCCAGCGGGTTGGCCTCGTGGTTGGGGAAGTCGCCGTCGAGCTCGAAGTACATCGGCACGATCTCGATCGGCAGGCCCTCGAACACCTTCGGCACCGTGTGGCCGCCCATGCCGTTGCCCGCGTCCACCACGACCTTCAACGGCCGGCTGCCGCTCAGGTCGACCAGTTCCCGCAGGTAGGCGGCGTAGTCGGCGAGCATGTCCTGCTCGGTGACGGCGCCCTTCGCGACGCCCTCGGCGTCGGGCACGCCCTGCTCGGCGTCCTGGCGGATCTGGCCGAGGCCGCTGTCCTGGCCGACCGGCGCGGCGCCCGCGCGGCACAGCTTGATGCCGTTGTACTTGGCCGGGTTGTGGCTCGCGGTGAACATGGCGCCGGGCAGGTCGAGCTTGCCGGAGGCGAAGTACAGCATGTCGGTGCTGGCCAGACCGATGTTGACCACGTCGACGCCCTGCGCGGTGACACCCTCGGCGAACGCCGCGGCCAGGCCGGGCGAGGAGTCGCGCATGTCGTGCCCGATCACCACGGTCGGGCCACCGACCAGGCGGGCGAACGCCGCGCCGAAGTCGCGTACGACGTCGGCGTCGAGCTGTTCGCCGACGACACCGCGGATGTCGTAAGCCTTGACGATGCCGGACAGATCGCGCACGGCCACACTCCCAAGTTGGCTCTTGACACTGCCTTGGGAAGCCTACCGGCGCGCGCGTGAGCGTCGTGTCCGGTCGATGAGTCTTCGTTCAGTCTTCGTTCGGATCGGGCAGAACGCGCAGGTGACCGCGCCGGATCGTGCCGGCGGGCAGTTCCGGCAGCTCGACCTGCGGTGTGGCCCGGCCCGCTTCCCGGACGGCCTCGGCCAACGCGGTCAGGTCGTCCACGGTGGGTTCGGGGGCGCGGAACTCGCCCTGGTGCCGGACGACCTCCCAGCCGCGCGGCGCGGTGAGGCGCAGGGCGTGTTCTTCGCAGAGGTCGTAGGAGTGCGGTTCGGAGTACGTCGCCAGGGGTCCTACCACCGCCGTGGAGTCCGCATAGGCGTACGTGAGCGTGGCGACTGCCGGGTTCGCGCACCCGGTTCGCGAGCACCGTCTCACGCTCCGCACGGCGGGGACGATATCGCGTCCCGCGCGACGTGTGTTGGATTACCTCCGGCGCGGCGTTGGCGGTGGTGCCGCGGCGCGGCAAGTTGCCTGGTCGCGGAGGTCCGGCTGTACGGGGTCCACGGGTGGACAACTACCCTCTACCTCGTGGTGATGGCTCGGGGTTCACGGCGGCAGGGCACTCCGCGGCGACGCAACCGCGACCGGCACGGTCGGGGGCTGCGCGGTCCCCTCTACCCGGCCACGTTGCCGGCGGCCCGCAGCCGGGCGGAGCGGTTCGACGCGCTGGTGCTGGAGGCGTTGGAGCCGATCGAGGCGCGGTGGCGGACGGAGCTCACGCAGCTGGACGTCGCGGTGGACGACGTGCCGGACATCCAGTCGGACGACAACGGCGACGTGGTCGAGGACGGCAACGTGCCGCTGGCCCGCCTCGTGCCGGCCGGGGCCGACCGCCGGGCCCGGATCGTGCTCTACCGGCGGCCGCTGGAGGCGCGGGCCAAGGACGGCGCCGACCTGTCCGACCTGGTGCACGACGTGCTGGTCGAGCAGGTGGCCAACTACCTGGGCCTGGACCCGGACGTCATCGACGGCGACTGACCGCCTCCCGGACGTTCGACCCGGGGTACCTGGGAGTGTCCTGCGTTCAGGGCCCGGGTGTCGAACGCCCGGGTACCCCGAGGTCGGCGTTCAGGGGCGGCGGCGGGAGGGGATGGCGGTCAGGGCGGTGAAGAGCGCGGCGGCGGCCTGGAGCATCAGCAGGAGCTCGCGCAGGGTCGAGGACACCTCCACGCGGACCTCCGAGCCCGTGGTGGGCACCGTCACGCCGACCAGGTGGCCCCACGCCCGCACGACCGTCACCTCACGGCCATCCACCCACGCCCGCCAGCCCGGCTCCTCCTCCGCCGCCAGCACCAGCAGCCGCCCCTCCGGCCCCTCGGACACCTGAACGCCCACCTCCGGCGGCGCGGCCTCGACCGGGGCGATGCCGGGCGCGCCCAGCTCCACCGGCGGGTTGCCACCCGTCCGGGCCCGCCGCGCCAGCTCCGGCGACAGCAGCACGGCGTTGCCCGCCGCCAGCTGCACCCGCAGCACCGGCCGCCCGTCCGACATCGCCGGCGTCACGGCCACCAGCTCGCCGACCGCGTCACGCACCCGCTGCGCCGTGCCCAGGTCCGGCGCGACCACGAACGCCACGCCCGCGGCCGCCGCCTGCGCCAACGCCACCCGCGCCGCCTCCGGCGACCCGCCGGTCAGGTCGCGCGACCACCGCTCCAGCCGCGCCACGGCCGTCGGCACGGGCACGAGGTCGTCGTCGCCGAACGCGGGCAGCCGCCCGGCCACCAGCCGCGTCGGCGTCCCCAGCACCAGCACCGACCGCCCGGTCCGCGGCAGCTCCTGCGCCAACGTCGACGGCAACCGCGCGTCGTCCGCCGTCAACGCGCCCGACCGCAACCCGACGAACCCCGCGCACGCCAGCCCCACCACCGACAGCACCCCGATCACCGACACGACCCGCCGCACCGGCACCGTGCCGACGTCCCGCCGGAACGCCGACAGCACCACCCACAGCAACCCCCACCCGACCAGCACCAACGGCCCGCCGGTCCACCCGTGGGACGCGTCACCGCCGGGCAGCGGCGCCACCGGCACGGTCCGCAGCACGATCACCGCGAACCCGCCCAGCACCACCACCGCGAACCCCGCCAGCATCGACCGCGACGGCCGCAGCACCGCCGCCACCAGCGCGAACCCGACCACCACCAACCCGACGAACGGCAACGCGCCCGTACCGCCCGGCCGCAGCGACAGCAGGTCCAGCAGCCCCACGGCGGGCGACTCGACGAACGCGCCGACCCCGTGCAGCACGACGGTCGGGTGCTGCAGCACCACCGCAGGCCACGGCAGCAGCAACGCCATCGGCAGCAGCACGACCATGAACAGCGACGCCACCCGCCGCCGACCGTCACCGTGCCGCCCGGGCACCACCACGAACCCCACCAGCGCCGCCAACGCCACCAGCGCGTGCACGAACGGCGAGAACGCGCCCACCGCCGCCAACGCCAGCGCCGTCCCCGACGCCACCGGCAGCCACGACGCGCCCGCCCCGCCCCGCAGCACGGACGCCACACCGGCGAACACCACCGGCGCGAGCACGTGCACCACGACGACGTCCAGCCGCCCCTGGCTCACCGCCGCCGTCGCCGCCGGCAGCAGCGCGTACGCCGCCGCCACCAGCGCGCGCACGGGCCGCCGCACCGGCATCCGCCGTGACGCCACGTACGCCAGCAGCCCGGCCAGCGGCGCGTCACCGATGAACAGCAACGCCACCAGGGACGCGGGCGAACCGACCAGCACGCCGACCGTCCCCAGCACGGCCAGCGCGGCCGGCGCGGGCGCGGTGGTCCCACCCGCCACCGGGTGCCACGCCGCCGCGTACGACGACCAGGTGCTCTCCAGGTCGCCGACCGGCAGCAGCCGACCGCCGCTCAGGTCGAGCCCGATCCGCGCCGCGTTCGCCAGGACGCCGAACACCGCCAGCCCCAGGACCAGCAACAACGGCGGTCCGAGCACCAACGACCACAGCACCCGCGCCCGGTCGACCTCCACGAACACGACACCCGGCGAGCCCGGACCGCGCGGCGACGGCGACGGGCGCGGACGGGGCGAGGGCCGCCGCCCGGACGGCGCGGACGCCTCCACCGGCACCGTCACCACGGGCCGGCGCAACCCGCCGGTCGCCCGCACGGGACGCCGCCGCGACAGCACGCCGGCCGGCAGCGCCGCCGGGCCGACCACCGGACGCTCCACTTCGGACGGGAGCGACCACGCGCCCGGCCGCGAGTCGTCCTCGGGCAACCGGCCCAGCGCCAGGTCCGCCTCGACGCGCCGCCGGACCAGCGCGGCCGACGCGGCGCGGATCGCGTTGCGAGAGCGGGTGATCCGGCTGGTGAACAGCCCGCGCACGACCCCGTGCGCCGGCCGTTCGGCACGGCCGGCCAGCAGCCCCGCCCGTCCGCTCAGCAGGTACCGCAGCGCGCCCAGCTCCGCGCGCGCGTCGGAAAAGCGGCGCAGCACCAAGAAGCCGAGGGCGCGCAGGACCGCGAGCACGGCGATCCGCGGCAGCCCCAGGACGAACGAGACCGTGCCGCAGTTGACCAGGAACGTGCGCAGCCCGTGCGCCCGGTCCACGCCGCGCGACGCCGGTCCGGGCCGGGCCGCCGCCGCGTCCAACCGCCGCGCGCCACGTCCCGCCGCACGCGCGTGCCGCATCCGCGCCACCGGGACGGACAGCACGAGGTGCCCGGCGAGGTTGGCGCGCCAGCCGAAGTCGATGTCGTCGCGCAGCAACGGCATCGCGCGGTCGTAGCCGCCGAGCGACTCCCACGCCGTGCGGCGGATCAGCGACCCGGCCGACGGCACCGCCAACGCCTCGGTGCTCTGCTGGAACGAGCCGGCCAGCTCGACCCGGCCCATGCCGGTCTGCCGGTGGCCGGACGCGTCGGTCGACAGCCCCGCCTCCACCACCAGCCGCGGGTCGGTCCAGTCCAGGCTCAGCGGGCCGAGCACGGCCGCCGACGGCGACACCTCGGCCGCGGTCAGCAGCGCGGACAGGCAGTCCGGTTCCGGCGCGCAGTCGTCGTGCAGCAACCACAGCCACGCGCCCGGATCGCCCCACCGCTGCACGGCGTGCTCGACGGCGGCCTGCACGGCCGCGCCGAACCCGGTGCCGCGGGGCAGCGTGAGCACGCCGTCGATCACCCGATCGGGACCGGCGGCGGCTTCGGCCAGCAGCTTCGCGGTGCCGTCCGCGGAACCCGTGTCGACCGCGATCACGTGCCGCGGACGCGGCTGCTGGCGGCGCAGCGACGACAGCGCCGTGCCCAGCCACCGGTCGCCGTCGTGGCACACCAGCACCGCCAGCACGGGCGCGGTGCGCAGCCGCGGAGTGGCCCCGCTCGTCAAGTGCCGCTCCTAGGTTGCTCCGACTACGCCGTGGGACGACCACGGTAAGCCAGAGCGAACGCGCGAGCGATCACCCGTGCGCTTCGATCACACCGCGCGCTTTTTGAGCTTCCTCCGCTCGCGCTCGGACAGCCCGCCCCAAATGCCGAAGCGCTCGTCGTGCTGCAAGGCGTACTCCAGGCATTCGGAGCGCACCTCACAACCGAGGCAGATCCGCTTGGCCTCCCTGGTCGAGCCGCCCTTCTCCGGGAAGAACGCCTCGGGGTCGGTCTGCGCGCACAGGGCGCGCTCCTGCCAGTCCTGCTCATCGGCCGCGTCGAACAGGTCGAGTACGACCGGCTCCGGTGCCGGGACGTCCCCGTCCACGATGCGACCCCCGTCGAATTCCTGCATAGTCCGCCTCCTCGCCTTCCGCTCTCCCCGGTTGGCGGACACCACTCGCCGTCCCCACAACGACGAATGACACCGATGTGATTACACCTGTGTCACAACACGCGGTCAAGCGGAGTCCACAGGACGGGGGATATTCGCGCAGATGGCGCGAAAAGCCTTGACTAGCAGCACAGACGGTGATTGGGGCGGTGCGCCGAGCGATAACGGCTGCGCGGATGGCCTACCGGACGGGCTGTGAGCCACCGGTCCGGAGAGGCCACACTGGAAGCGTGAAGCGATCAGCGGTGCGTCCGAGTCCACTGTTCCTCAGCCTGCTCGCGGTGACGGTGGCAGGCGCCGTGCTGACCCTGTTCGACGACTCCACGGCCGCGGTGACCGCGGGCACGGTGCTGTTCGTGCTCGGCGGCTGGGCGGTTTCGCTGTGCCTGCACGAGTTCGGTCACGCGATCGTGGCCTACCGCGGCGGCGACTACGCCGTGCGGGCCAAGGGCTACCTGACGCTCGACATCCGCCGCTACACCGACCCGGTCTTCAGCATCGTGCTGCCGCTGGTGCTGCTGGCGTTCGGCGGAATCCCGCTGCCCGGCGGCGCGGTGTGGATCAACCACCACGCGTTGCGCGACAAGCGGGTGGAGTCGATGGTGTCGTTGGCCGGGCCGCTGAGCAACCTGGTGCTCGGGGTGCTGCTGTCGCTGTCGGTGATCCTTTTCACGCCGCCCGCGGGTTTGGCCGCCGCTTTGTCGTACCTGGCGGCCGTGCAGATCCTCGCGTTCGTGCTCAACATCCTGCCGATCCCGGGCCTGGACGGCTGGGGTGCGATCGAGCCTTACATGTCCTACTCGGCCCGGCAGTTCGGCGCGAAGGCGCGGATGTGGGCGCCGTTCGTGCTCTTCGCGGTGCTGATCGGGTTCCCGACCATCGGCCGGTTGTTCTTCGAGGCCGGGTACTCGGTGTTCGAGATGATCGGCGGCGACCGGTGGCTGGCCGCGCGCGGCCAGGGCACCTTCCTGTTCTGGCGGTGACGAGCGGTGGGAGGATGACGACTCGTGAAGGTCGTCGTACTGGTTGGCGGGGTTGGCGGGGCGCGGTTCCTGGTCGGGCTGAAGAGCCTGCTGGCCGGTCCGGAGCACGAGATCACCGCCGTGGTGAACACGGGTGACGACGTGTGGATGCACGGGTTGCGGATCTGTCCCGACCTGGACACCTGCATGTACACCCTCGGTGACGGGATCGACAAGGAGCGCGGCTGGGGACGTGCGAACGAGACGTGGTCGGCCAAGGAGGAGTTGGCCGCCTACGGCGCCGACCCGACGTGGTTCGGGCTCGGCGACCGGGACATCGCGACGCACCTGGTGCGCACCCGGATGCTGCGCGCGGGCTACCCGCTGTCGGCCGTGACGGAGGCGTTGTGCCACCGCTGGGAGCCGGGCGTGCGGCTGCTGCCGATGTCGGACGACCGGGTCGAGACCCACGTCGTGGTGACCACGGAGGAGAGCGAGCAGGCGATCCACTTCCAGGAGTGGTGGGTCAAGCACCGCGCCCAGCTGCCCGCGCGGTCGTTCGCGTCGGTCGGGGTGGAGACGGCGACGCCCGCCCCCGGTGTGCTGGACGCCGTCCGCGACGCCGACGCGGTGCTGATCGCGCCGTCCAACCCGGTGGTGAGCGTGAACACGATCCTCGGCGTGCCGGGGATGCGTGACGCGTTGCGCAAGACCGAGGCCGGTGTGGTGGGGCTGTCGCCGATCATCGGCGGCAAGCCTCTGCGCGGAATGGCCGACGCGTGCCTGTCGGCGATCGGCGTGGAGACCTCCGCCGAGGCCGTCGGCCGGTACTACGGGTCGCGCCGGACCACGGACAAGGGCGTGCTGGACGGGTGGCTCGTGCACACCGGCGACCGCTGCGACGTGCCGGGTGTCGCGGTGCGCGCGGTGCCGCTGCTGATGTCCGATGTGGACGCGACGGCGGCGATGGCGCGGGCGGCGCTGGAACTGGCCGGTGTCGACGTTGGCTGACCACGCGGCGTCCGCGCCGATCACGGTGTTGCCGGTGGCCGGGCTGCCGGAGTTCCGGCCCGGTGACGACCTGGCGTCCGCCATCGCGTCGGCCGCGCCTTGGTTGGCGGACGGCGACATCGTCGTCGTGACGTCCAAGGTGCTGTCCAAAGTGGAGGGTCGACTGGTGTCCGTGCCGGCCGACCCCGAGGCGCGCGACGCCGTGCGGCGGGAGTGGGTCGAGGCCGAGTCGGTGCGCGTGCTGGCGCGGCGCGGGCGGACGTTGATCACCGAGAACAAGCTCGGGGTCGTGCAGGCGGCCTCCGGCGTGGACGCCTCGAACGTGAACGGCGACGAGATCGCGTTGCTGCCGGTCGACCCGGACGGGTCCGCGGCGGCGTTGCGAGGGGCGTTGGCGGCGCGGATGGGCGTGTCGGTGGCGGTCGTGGTGACCGACACGATGGGCCGGGCGTGGCGGGTCGGTCAGACGGACGCCGCGATCGGGTCGTCCGGGCTGGCGGTGCTGCACCGGTACGGGGGTTCGGTCGACAGCTACGGGAACCCCCTGGTGGTGACCGAGGTCGCGGTGGCCGACGAGATCGCGGCGGCGGCCGACCTGGTGAAGGGCAAGCTGGGCGCGGTGCCGGTGGCGGTCGTGCGCGGGTTGCCGTTCACCGACGACGGGTCGACCGCGCGTGAGCTGACCCGGCCGGTGCCGGACGACATGTTCTGGCTGGGGACGGACGAGGCGCTGGCGCAGGGGCGGGCGGAGGCGGTGCTGCTGCGCCGTTCGGTGCGGTCGTTCTCCTCGGACCCGGTCCCGGCGGACGCCGTGCGGCGGGCCGTGGCGGCGGCGTTGACCGCGCCCGCGCCGCACCACACGCAGCCCGTGCGGTTCGTCCGGTTGACCGCTCGGCGGGACGTGCTGCTGGACGCGATGGCCGACCGGTGGCGCGCGGACCTCCGCGCCGACGGGTGGTCGGAGGAGCGGGTCGCGAAGCGGCTCGGGCGGGGTGACTTCCTGCGGAACGCGCCGGAGATCGTCGTGCCGTTCCTGGTGCGGACGGGGGCTCACTCGTACCCGGACGAGCGGCGTGCGACGGCGGAACGGACGATGTTCACGATCGCGGGCGGCGCGGCGGTGCAGGGGCTGCTGGTGGCGTTGGCCGCCGAGGGGCTCGGGTCGTGCTGGGTGTCGTCCACGATCTTCTGCGCGGACGTCGTGCGCGACGTGCTGGAGCTGCCGGCCGACTGGGAGCCGTTGGGCGCGGTGGCGGTCGGGCACCCGGAGGCGGAGCTGACGCCGCGCGGGCTGCCGGACCCGGGTGAGAGGTACCGGGAACTGTGAGCTCCGCCCTGCACGGGGACGCGGTGGCGACGTTGGGCGCCTGGCGTCCCGCCGACCGGGCGCAGGAGTCGCTGCGGCAGGCGTACCTGGGGTTCCTGGCGGCTCGGGAGGACGCGTGCGCGCGTTCGTGCGAGCCGGGGCACATCACGGCGTCGGCCCTGGTGGTGTCCTCGTCCGGGGACGCGACGTTGCTCACCCTGCACCCGCGGGTGGGCCGCTGGCTCCAGCTGGGCGGGCACTGCGAGGCGTCGGACACGACGCTGGCCGGTGCGGCGCTGCGCGAGGCGACGGAGGAGTCGGGCATCGCGGGCCTGCGCATCTCCCCGGCGCCGATCCACCTGGACGTGCACCCGATCACGTGCTCACTGGGCAAGCCGACCCGTCACTTCGACGTCCGCTTCCTGGTCCGCGCCCCTGAGGGGGCCGAACCGACCCGCAGCGCGGAATCGCTGGACCTGCGCTGGTGGCCGCTGACCGCCCTGCCACCGGACGTGGACGACCTGCACCCCATGATCACCGCCGCCCACCCCCACCTCTGATCCGCGAGTCGAACCCTCACGTCCCGCGTGAAGGTTCGACACGCGGGGGGTCAGGTGTCGCCGTTGAGGCGTTGGGAGAGGCCGGGCGGGTGTTGGGGTTGGCCGCCGGAGAGGCGTTGGGACAGCGACGGGCGGGCGGTCGGGACCTGTTGGACGGTCGGGACCGGGCCCGGGGCGACGCGCAGCTCCGGTTCGGGTTCGGGCGCCGCTGGGGGCGGCGGCGGGGGCGGGGCGGGCTGACCTGCGGCGACGTGCGCCGCCAGGACCATGGTCGAGTCCGGGTCGTCGCCACGCGGGTCGACCGCGTTGACCACGGCTCGCGGGATCTGCTGGGTCGCCGACGAGTCCATGGGAGACGTCATGTTGTCCGGCGTCACGACGTGGCGGCCACGTGCACGAGCACGGGCCAGCGCCGCGTCGGCCCGAGCGCGGGGGTCCATCCGGATCTCTCCTGCGTGTGCCTTGGGCCGGCTGGGGTAACGCCGGCGGTGCCGATCGGTGACGCTCGTCGACACGGACCACCGCCCGTGCCTCCGGAGTGCTCGTGCCAGAGTATTCGCAAACTACAGGTGGAAGTAAGCGGAGGAGGAAAAACGGCATGTCGGAGCTGCAAGGCGCCGAGGCAGTGGTTCTGGTCGGGGGCAAGGGAACCCGGCTGCGACCACTGACCCTGTCCGCGCCCAAGCCCATGCTGCCGACCGCCGGGGTGCCGTTCCTCACCCACTTGCTGTCGCGGATCCGGGAAGCCGGCATGACGCACGTCGTGCTGGGCACGTCCTACAAGGCCGAGGTCTTCCAGGAGCACTTCGGCGACGGCGCGGCGCTCGGCCTGGAGCTGGAGTACGTGGTCGAGGACGTGCCGCTGGACACGGCGGGCGCGATCCGCAACGTCGCGCACAAGCTGCGCGAACGCGACGTGGTGGTGTTCAACGGCGACATCCTGTCGGGCGTCGACCTGCGCGCCGTCGTCGACACGCACCGCAAGGCCGAGGCCGACGCCACGCTGCACCTGGTCCGGGTGGACGACCCGCGCCGGTTCGGCTGCGTCCCGACGGACGACGACGGCCGCGTCACGGCGTTCCTGGAGAAGACGGAGGACCCGCCGACGAACCAGATCAACGCGGGCTGCTACGTGTTCCGGCGCGAGGTGATCGAGGGCATCCCCGCGGGTCGGCCGGTGTCGGTGGAGCGGGAGACGTTCCCGGGGCTCCTGGCGGCGGGCGCGCGCGTGCAGGGGTACGTCGACGCGTCGTACTGGCTGGACCTCGGCACGCCCGCCGCGTTCGTGCGGGGTTCGGCGGACCTGGTGCGCGGGGTCGCGCCCACCGCCGCGCTGTCGCTGCGGGGTGAGGCGGTCATCCTCGACGGCGCGGTGGTCGACGCGAGCGCGGTGGTCACGGGCGGCGCGACGATCGGCGCGAACTGCACGGTCGCGGCGGGCGCGGTGGTGGACGGCTCGGTGCTGTTCGACGGCGCGGTGGTCGGCGAGGGCGCGCGCGTGGAGCGCAGCGTCCTGGGGGCGAACTCGCTGGTGCAGGCCGGTGCGGTCGTGTCGGACGCGGTGATCGGTGACGACGCGGTCGTCGGCGCGCGGTGCGAGCTGATCAACGGCGCCCGCGTGTGGCCGGGTGTCGTGCTGCCGGAGGGCGGGGTGCGGTTCTCCGCCGATGTGTAGCCGAGGTGTAATGGCCCGTGATGCCGAGTAGGACGTGGACGCCGACGTTCCCGCTGGACGTCGGCGCGCTGCTGATGCCGTTGCGGCGGGGCGCGGGCGACCCCACGTTCCGCGCCGGCGCCGACGGCGTGTGGCTGGCCGCGAACACCCCGACCGGCCCGGGCACCCTGCGCGTGCGGGTCACCGACGTGGTGGAGGCCCACGCGTGGGGCGAGGGCGCGGACTGGCTGCTGGACGGCCTGCCCGCGCTGCTGGGAGCCGGTGACGACGACTCGGCGTTCGAGTGCCACCACCCGTTGGTCGCGGAGACGCGGCGACGACGTCCGGGCATCCGGCTCGGCACCACGGGCCGCGTGTGGGACGCGCTGCTGCCCTCGATCCTGGAGCAGAAGGTGACCGGCGTCGAGGCGTTCCGCTCCTACCGCGAGCTGGCGCGGCGGTTCGGCACGCCCGCGCCCGGCACGACGGGCCTCCAGGTGCCGCCGACGCCGCGGGCGATCTTGGGCATCACGGACTGGGAGTGGCACCGGGCGGGGGTCGACGGCGGGCGTCGCCGTGCCCTGATCGCGGCGGCCCAGGTGGCGCACCGGCTGGAGCGCGCGTCCGAACTGGGCGGCGAGGAAGGCCGCGACCTGCTCCGGAAGGTGCCCGGGATCGGGGTCTGGACGGCGGCCGAGGTCGCGCAGCGGGCCTGGGGCGACCCGGACGCGGTCAGCTTCGGCGACTACCACCTGGCCGGGATCGTCGGCTGGGCGCTGGTCGGCGAGGCCGTGGACGACGACGGCATGGCCGAACTCCTCGCCCCGTACGCGCCTCAACGCCACCGCGCCGTCCGCTACGTCCTGGCCTCCGGCGTCACCAAACCACGCCGGGGTCCCCGCTTCTCCCCCCGCGACTACCGCGCCATGTGACCGTCCGGACCGATCGACTCCAACGCCCGCTGCAACCGAACGGCCAGCTGCCGGTCGGACCGCCCGATCAACTCGACGTCGGCCTCCCCGAGCAGTTCCGGGACGTCGCGGAACACGTTCAGCAACCGGACGTCCAGGCCCAGGTCCGTGAAGCAGATCAGCACTTCGGCGACGAGTGGCAGGTCGTCGAGCACCTCGGAGACGGAGAACACGTATGCGATCAGGTCGACCGCGGCGCGGCGGGCCACCCCGGTCATCCGTATCAGGCGCAACGCGCAGGCGATCAACGACGCCGGTTCCGCCTCGGCCCTCGACCCGTACTGGGCCACCAGGTCGAGCAACTCGACCGTGGCCGCCTCGTCCCCGGCCAGGGAGGTGAAGAGCAACGTCCAGTAGCCCCGTTCGAGCCGGAACTCCCGGTCCCGCAGCGAGGACAAGGTGGTCGTGTAGGCGGCGACCCGCTCGGCTTCGTCGTCGGAGGTCAGCACGGTGAGCAGCAGGCGCGCGAACGAGTGGAACTCGCCCCGGTGCGGCACCAGCGAGTTCAGCGCGCGCTCCATCCAGGCGATGAGAGGTTCGAGGTTGTGCAGCGCATGTCCACCGGACCAGGTTGGGCGGAAGTCCTCCCACCGCTCCAACTCGTCGAGCAACGGCGGCAGGTGGGCGCCACGTGTGGCGGGGTCGAGACCGACCAACCACGCCATGTCGACCGGTGAGGACCACCCGCTCTCCCGCAGGACCACCGCGACGGTCGACTCGCCGTCCACGCGCAGGCGCTCGACGTCCAGCACCTCGATCAGCCTGGCCCACTCCTCCCCGTCGAGCTGTGACTGCCACAGCAGCGCCAGCGCCTGCCACTCGTCCCGGTCCAAGTCCGCCAACCGCCCGCCGACGACCACGGCGAGCACGACGAGGTTCGCCGTGTACGCCGCGATGCGGCCGGCGATCGGCAGGACGCGCGGCACGTACTCGGGGTGGTCGACGCCCGGTGGCCGGTGCTGGGCCGTGCCGACCAGGTCGGTGAACAGCCGGTGCAGCGCCGCGCGGTCGGCTTCGGGGATGCCGTCGAACAGCTCCCGCAAGAACGAGACCACGGGCGCGCGGGTGGTGAGCGGCGCGAAGGACAGCACCGGCTCGAGCCAACCCGTGCCGGGTTCCTGACGCCCGTAACGCGACTTGGCCGCGCGCTCCCGGGCGAGCAGGTCGAGTGACACCCGGTGGACCAGGCGGGCCACCAGGTACTCGCCGAACGTCGCGTGCAGGAACTCGTAGGTCCGCAGGACCTGGCCGTCGTGCGCGGCGCGGGTGGCGTGGACGAAGAAGAACCGGCCGACCGCCAGCTGGGCCGAGCTGAGCCGGAGCCTGTCCCGCACGCCTCGCGCCCCGACGTGCAGCAGGGCGTTCAGGTCGTCGTCCAACTCGTTCTCGTCGACCCACTGCACGCCGCGGTTGAACATCGCGAAGGCGACCACCGACAGCCTGACCAGCTCCTCCTCCACGGCCTGGTCGACCTGGTCGTCCAACGCGCCGTGCAGGCTCTTGACGACCTCGCGCCGGGCGAACCTGGTCAGCAGCCGCTCGTACAGGCGGGCCTTGGCCAGTTCCGCCCCTTCGGTGTCGAGGGCGTTCCCGTCGGCGTTGTAGAGCGCCAGCATGAACAGCAGCAACGGCTGGCCGGCGAGGTCCGGGAACCGCAGTGCGACCTCGGGCGACAGCACGGCGCCGGGGTTGACCTCGTTCCACACCCCCAGCCAGCGGCGGACCTGGTCGTCGCCGAACGGCTCCAGCTTCAGCACCATGGTCGAGCCCGCGAACCGCCCGCGGTTGGCGACCGCGATGCGGCTGGTCACCACGACGATCACCGCTCGTCCCTGGTCGGACTCGCGGCGCTGGAAGTCGCGGACCCGCGCCAGGTAGTCCGACCTGCTCGTGCCGGTGGCCTGGAGCAGCTCGTCGAAGCCGTCCAGGAGCACCACCGGAACGGCGGGCGCCGCCGCGCGGGCCAGGTCGGGCCAGGTCAGCCGCTCGCCCGTGGCCCGCGTGATGGCGTCCTCGACCTGGTCCTGCAACGTCGCGTCGGCCGGCACGTCCCGCAGCACGACCCGGATCGGCAGGAAGTCCTCGGCCGGCAGCTGCGCGGCGAGCACCTTGGTCAGCAGCGACTTGCCCGCGCCCGGCTGCCCCAGCACGACCAGCGGCGCGGCGGTCGCCCGCGACGAGGTGAAGTAGCCGACCAGGTAGTCGTCCAGGTCGGTGCGGACCGGCTCGTCGGACCACCAGGCGTCCGCGCTGACGTCGTCGGCCGTGCCTGCTTCCGCGACCTTGAAGCGCGGCGACACGTACGCCTGGGCCAACGTCGGCAGGACCAGCCCGGACGGGACCTCGCCGTCGACGATCGGCCGGTCCAGCTCGGCGCGGCAGCTCCGGGCCAGGCCGGTGCGGCGGTCGTCCGGCAGCACCGCGCCCGCGAGCTGCGCCAACAGCCCCCGCATGTCCTCCAGGGCGTTTCGGACCTCGGCCCGGGTCGCCGCGTGCTCGATCCCGGAGGCCCACACCGCGAACTCGGGGCAGTCGACCGCCAGCTGCCGGTAGTGCGCCCGGTAGAGGGCCACGGCCCGGCTCGGCGCCTCCTGCACCTCCACGACGAACTCGTCGCGCCTGACCATGGGGACGTCACCCCAGGCCTCGAAGCCCGCGATGAAGTCGAGGAGCCTCCCCACCGTGACCACGTAGAAGGCCGACAGCTCGTTGGTGACGACCTCGGGAGGCTGTTCCGCGCCCGGCAGGGGGATCGTCGTGTCCAGCAGCCCTTCGACGACGCGGGCGTGCGGCGAAAGAGGCCGGCCGACGCCGGCGAGGACCAACTGCTCGTCCTTCGACAACGTGATCTCGAACGGCAGCTTCAACTCGTCAACGGCCTCGAAGAACGAGGTGACCACGAGGATGCCGTGGGCGGCTTCCAGCAACCGCGTCCGGTCGACCCGGTGCAGGCCCGACACCCGCTCGCGCACGGACGACAGCACCTGCTTGCCGACCCGCACGACCTCCGTGCGGGCGTCCAGCAGGTCGATCCCGCCCGTGGCCAGCACGGCCGCCGCCGAGGCGTGGTCCAGCAGCTTCACCAGACCGGTGTCGCCGCCGAGCAGCTTCACCGCGTCGCGGTAGGAGAAGGAGCGGCGCATCGGGACATCATCCACGGGAACGCCCCGTGGCAAGGGGCGATCAGCGGGTCATCAGGCGAAGCCGCAACGACAGACCTGCGCGCACGGCCAGCATCAGCGGCGCCCACTGCGGGCCGCGGTGGCGGTCGGCCAGGTAGCGGTACGCGCTGGAGTGGTGGGCGGCGAGCATGCGCTTGGACGCGCGCTTGGTCGAGTGGCCGCCGATGTGCACGACCTCCGCCTCCGGCACGTACACGTTCAGCCAGCCCGCGCGGCCGAGGCGGTCGCCGAGGTCCACGTCCTCGAAGTACATGAAGTACCGGGGGTCGAACCCGTCGACCGAGTCGAACGCCTCCCGCCGCAGCAGCAGGCACGAGCCGGACAGCCAGCCGGCCGTGCGCTCCTCCGGCGTCGCCGCCGCCTGCCGGTACTCCCGCGACCACGGGTTCGCCGGCCACACGACCGCGAACAACGCGTGCCCCAGCCCACGCCCCAACGACGGCAGCAGGCGTGCCGACGGGTACACCGCGCCGGACGGCTCCCGGATCAGCGGGCCGAACGCGCCGCCGCGGGGCCACCGCTTGGCGGCTTCCAGCAGCTTGTCGAGGCTGCCGACGCCCCAGGACAGGTCCGGGTTGGCGATCACGACCCACCCGACCGACGGCGGCAGGGACGCGACGCCCCGGTTCGCACCGGCGCCGTAGCCGAGGTTGCCCCCGGTCGGCACGAAGCTCACGTGCGGGTGCTCGGCGGCGGCGCGTTCGGGCACGCCGTCGGTGGACCCGTTGTCCGCCAGCACCACCGACACCGGTCGCGTGGTCGCCGCGGACAACGTGGACAGGAAGGTGTCCAGGGTCTCACCGGGCGAGTAGGTGACGGTCACCACCGCCAGCTCATCTCCGTAACGCGTCACGCCGGCCACCCTAGTGGTGGTGCGCGTGGTGCACGACGGCGTGCCCCTTGCCGCGCGAGATGAGCCACCGGTTCACCGGCACGGTCAGCACGAACGCCACCGCCAACGAGAACGCCAGCGCGCCCCAGAACAGCAGGCTGGCCACGCCGGCCTCCATCGCGCCGGGCACCACCAGCATGATCGCGTTGTCGACGACCTCCATCACCGCGATGGACACGGTGTCCGCGGCCAGCGCCACCTTCAGCGCCGCACCGAAGCCCAGACCGGTCTTCAGCACGCCGCGCAGGGTCAGCGCGTAGCCGAAGAAGAACGCCAGCGCCACGGCCAGCACGACGGTGCCCCAGTTGGGCAGGCCGATCGCCGTGCCGATGACCATGCCGAGCACTTCGCCGATCGCACAGCCGGTGAGGCAGTGCAGTGTCGCCGATACCGCCATTGACCAGGATGCCTTCATGCGGGGGACTATACCCCCTAGGGGTATGAGAATTCCAGTGACGGCGGACTCGACCCTCCTCTGACGTCGGCCGCGTGCGCGACGAAGCGGCGTGGACGCCGACCGAGGTCACCCGTCCGTTCCTCACCAGGGGGCTCGCGGAGAACACCGGCCTGGGCTTCGACGTCGTCCGACCGCTGCTGGCCGGCGCCGACCGGCAGGTGCTGATGGCGCCGGCCGTACGCCGGGACCTGCCGCCTGACGCGGCGGGGACGCCGGCCGGCCACCCGGACGCCCAGGTCAGGGCCGAACTGGCGGGCAGCCTCGCCGCCCGGCACGCGTGGGCCCGCTTGGCCGAGGACGAGGACGTGCGCGTCCGTCGCGCGCTGGCGTCGAACGGCCTCCGGCACCGCAGGCAGGGCGACCCGTCCCTGCCGGAACCGGCCGCGCGGGAGCTGGTGCGCGACCCCGACGTCGAGGTGCGGCGCGAGACGGCCTCCTGGGGGCCGATCGAGGCCGTGCTCCACCTGGTCGACGACCCGTCGCCCAGGGTCCGCGGCGCGCTCGCCGGGCGTCGACTGCCGGGAGCCACCGCACGCACCCTGCTCACCGACGTCGACCCGGAAGTCCGCGCGCGAGCCGTGCTCCCCGAGACGGTGCCGCCCGACCTGGTGAACGTCGTGCCGGCCGACCCACTCCTGCGCTCGACCGCCGCCAAGGAACTGCCGCTCACCGCGGAGTCGGCCGCCGAACTGGCGGCGGACCCCGACCCGTGGGTCCGGGAAGCGGTCGTGGGCAACCCCCACCTGCCGCCGGCGTTGTTGTCGCGGCTGGCCGACGACCCGCACGAGGACGTCCGGGCCGCGGTGATGCTCCACCCGGACCTGCCCACCGACGTGCGCACGAGGGTCGAGGCGTCGGTCGAACCGCAGGACTACCACCTCGCCCGCCGACTGATGCCCGACCAGGCACCGCTCGCCGTGCGCCTGGAACACGTCGACTCGCCGTTCGTCTTCTTCCGCCGGGCGGTGGTGCTGTCGTCGGACCTGCCGATCGACGCGGTGCGCCGGCTCGCCGCGGACCCCGACCACAGCGTGCGGCTGCTGCTGGCGGAGAACCACCCGGACGTTCCCGGCGACGTGGTGGCCGCGCTGATCCCCTGCGGGCACGCCACGTGGCAGCTGATCAAGCACCCGAACCTGACCGCGGAGGCGCTGACCGCGTTCGCCGAGGGCGACGACGACTACGCCAGGGCGCCTGCCGCGAGCAGTCCCCGCCTGCCCCTGCCGGTGCTCGTGCGCCTGCTCGACCACCCCCACCACAGCACCCGGATCACGGCTGCGCTCAACCCCGCGTTGCCCGAGCCCGAGCTGCGACGCCTGCTGTCCGGCAACGACGTCGGCCTGGTCACCGCGGCCGCGCGCAACCCGTCGATCCCGCCGGCCCTGGCCCGTCGGCTGGTCGAAGCGGTCCTGGCGTGAGTCAGCGCTGCCGGTGCGAGCGCGCCGCGCGCTCGTAGGCCAACCGGTGCCGGGCCGCGGACGTGGACCAGGAGAAGTCCTTCGCCCGCACGACCGCCGCCGCCGACAGCTCGGCGCGCCGGGCCGGGTCGTCGAGCAGCTCGCCGAGGGCCGCCGCGATGTCACCCGCGCCGACCCCGCAGTACGCCACCGCGTCGCCGCCCACCTCGGGCAGGCTCAGCCGGCGGGTCGTCAGCACGGCCGCGCCGCAGGCCATCGCCTCCAGCACGGGCAGCCCGAACCCCTCGCCCAGCGACGGGTAGGCCACCAGCTCCGCGCCGCCGAGGAAACCGGCCAGCGACGAGAACGGCAGGTAACCGGCCCGGATCACGCGGACCCGGTGCGGCACGGCGTCCAGCGCCCGTTCGACCTGGCTGTCCCAGCCGGGCTGGCCGGCGAGCACGAGCGCGGGCGGGTTCGGCCGGTCGCGGCACGCCTGCGCGAAACCGCGGATCAGGGCGGGCACGTTCTTCCGCGGCTCCAACGCGCCCAGGAACGCCACGTAGGGCGCGTCGCCCAGCGACAGCATCCGGCGGACCGAGGCCACCTGCTCGGGCGTCGGCGGGTGGAACCGCTCGTTCTCCACGCCGTGCTGCGCGATGTGCAGCAACCGCCGGTCCGCGCCCGCCACCCGGGCCAGCTCGTCGGCGGTGGCCCGCGACGGCACGACGCACAGCGCGGCCCGCCGCAGCGACGCCCTGGTCCAGGCCCGGAAGAAGCGGGCCTTGACCGACGAGTGCAGCACCGCGTCGGTGAAGAAGGTCGCGTCGTGCAGCGTCACCACGGACGCCGCCCGGTTCGCCAGCGGCACGGTGTAGTGCGGCGAGTGCACGACCGCCACGCCGAGCCGGTTCGCGAGCCGCGGCAGGGTCGTCTGCTCCCACGTCAGCCGCGCGGTCCGGGTCGCCACCGCGTCCGCCGCCGGGATGACCCGCGAGTCGGGCGCCAGGGACGTGTAGAGCGCCGCGTCGCGGGGTTGGCACACCACGCTGAGCCGTGCGCCGTCCGCGTCCAGCGCGGCCACCAGGGAGTCCACGTACCGTCCGACGCCACCTCGGTCGGCTGGGACGGCGGTGGCGTCGATCAGCACGCTGGGTTCGACGGGTGACACGCGGTGAAGGGTACGGCGGGCGGCCGACGGGTTGACCGGGAATGGTGCAAACGATTCAACGACGAAACAAGCCGACGTGGATCGCCCACACCGCACGCGCGGCGTTTTCCCAGGTGAACGCCTCGGCCCGCCGCCGACCCGCGGAGATCAGCCGTTCGGCGGCACCCGGATCCGAGAGCACCGAACGAAGTCCTGTGACGAGCGCCGCATTATCGCCGCGTGGCACGACCACCCCGGCGCCGCCCGCCACCTCGACCAGCGCGGGCGCGTCGGAGTGGACCACCGGCACTCCGGCCGCCATCGCCTCCACCACCGGCAGCCCGAACCCCTCGGCCAGGCTCGGCGCGGCCAGCACCGCCGCCCGCCGCAGCACGAACGCCAACCGCGCGTCGGTCAAGCGTCCCAGCAGGTGGACGTGCGGCGCGCGCAGGTCCACCCCGCCCCACCCCTGCGGCCCCACCACGACCAGTGGCACGCCCAGCTCCGCGGTCGCGGCCACCAGCAGGTCGAAACCCTTGCGCGGCTCGATCGTGCCGATCGCCAGCACGTACCGGGGCGGCACGTCCACCGGCTCCTCCGCCGGGAACTCCGTCACCCCGTTGCCCACCACGTGGACGGGCGCCGGTCCGGGCGCGTACCGCTCCAACTCCCGCGCGACGACCGACGTCGGCACCACGATCGCGCCCGCACGGGCCACCGCACGGCTGATCACGCGCTGGTGCCACGCCACCCCGCGCGGCGTCAGGGTCGACGGGTGCGTCCACGGCACGGTGTCGTGCACGGTCACCACCACCCGCCCGCGCGGCGGCGCGAACGGCGTGAACGCGTGCACCGAGTCGCCGCCCGGCCAGTACGGCACCCCCCGCTCCCACGCCGCGATCAGCGCACGTCGGGGCAACGGCAGCACGCGCGGACCCAGCACACCGGGGATCACGGCGGCCGAGGGGTCCGCGTGCCTGCTCACCACCCCCGTGACGGTCCACCCGGCGGGCGCGGTGGCGGCCAGCGCGGCGGCCAGCTCGCGCGTGTACCGGCCGGTGCCGCCGGGCACCGGCGCCAGCAACTGCTCGGTCAGCACAACGAGGTCGGGCACGTCGCGTACCGTCTCACGCCGTGCCGATCCCCAGCACGACGGTGGTCGTGGTGACGTGGCGTGGCCGCGAGCACATCACGGCGTGCCTCGACGCGCTCGCCCGCCAACGTCCACACCGGACACTCGTGGTCGACAACGCCTCCGACGACGGCACCGCCGACCTCGTCGCCGCGCACCCGAGCCGCCCGCAGACCCTGCGACTGCCGGTGAACCGCGGTTACGCGGGCGGCATCGCGGCGGCGCTGCCGGGGATCACCACCGAGTACGTGGCCTGGCTCAACGACGACGCGGAGCCCGAAGACGGCTGGCTCGCCGCCCTCGAAGACGCCCTGGACGCCACGCCCGACGCCGCCGCCGCGACCCCGTCCATGCTGCTGGCCGACGGCTCGACCCAGTCGGTCGGCGTCCGGCTCACCGCCGACGGGCACGGCGCCGACCTGGTCCTGGCCGGTCGCGACGTGTTCGGCTTCTGCGGCGGCGCGGCGCTGCTGCGGCGGGACGCGCTGGAGCGCGCGGGCGGCGTCCCGGCCGCGTTCTTCTGCTACTACGAGGACACCGACACGGCCTGGCGGCTCCGGCTGGCCGGGCACCGGGTGCTGTCCGTCGGCCCGGCCCGGGTCCGTCACCGGCACGGCGCGAGCACCGACCCCGGCTCCCGCCCGTTCCACCGCTGGAACGAGCGCAACCGGCTGCTGATGCTCCTGCGCTGCGCGCCCGCGGGCACGGCCCTGCGCGAACTGGCCAGGTTCGCGGCCATCACCGCCCTGCTGCCGACCCGCCGCGACCGGCCCGACGCGGCCAACTTCCACGTGCCGCTTCGCCTGCGCGTGCTGCTGGAAGTGCTGGCGAGAGCGCCGATCACGCTGATCCAGCGGTGGCGGATCGGCCGACGTGCGAGAGTGGACCGTCGCGTGGTGTGGCGGGAGTGGGCGGGCCGTTGAGGGAGCACCGGGGTGGTCGAGCGGGCACTGGTCAGGGTGTTCCGCGACCACGAGCCGGTCGGGGTCGGCTTCCTCGTCTCCGCCGACCTGGTCCTGACCTGCGCGCACGTCGTCGGTGACGCCCCGGCGGTCGAGCTGGACTTCCCGCTGCTCGGCGTGAGGGCGCGGGCCGAGGTGGTCCACCGCCCCGAGGACGTCGACCTGGTCGGCCTCCGCCTCGACCACACCCCGGCGGGCGCGCGGGCCGTGCGCGTGGTCGCCGAGAGCGATCTCCGCGACCACCGGGTGCGGACGTTCGGCGTGCCCGACCGCCGCCCGGACGGCGTGTGGTCGCAGGGCGTGGTGCGCGGCGCGATCGCCGGCGGGCGGATCCACGTCGAGGACGACCGCGCGCACGGCCTGCCGATGCTGCGCGGCTTCAGCGGCAGCCCGGTCATCGACGACGACCTGGGCGCGGTGGTCGGCATGGTCGTGGACGTGGAGGCCCGCCGCGAGCACCGCATCGGGTACGCCCTGTCCGGCGCGGTGCTGCACGACGCGTGGCCGGAGCTGTCCGCGATCGCCAACCAGCCGAGCCCGTTCCGCGGCCTGGAGCCGTTCCAGCCCGAGGACGCCGAGCACTTCTTCGGCCGCGCCGACCGCGCGCGCGAGCTGGCCGAGCAGCTGGACCGCGACGGCGTCCTGGTGGTCACCGGACCGTCCGGCTGCGGCAAGTCGTCCCTGGTCCTGGCCGGTCTGGCGGCGAAGCTGCCGCACGCGGTCGTGATCCGCCCGGCCGGTTCGCCGTGGGCCGCGGCGGCGGCCGCGCTGGGCGTCGAGGAGATCGACGCGGACCGCGCTGAGGACGTCGTCAACCGGCTCCTGGTGCGCGAGGACCTGCGCCGCCTCACGCTCGTGGTCGACCAGTTCGACGAGGCGCTGACCCGGTTCCCGGACGAGTCGGCGGACCTGCTCGACACCCTCCTCGGCATCGCGGACTCGCACCACCGCACCCCGCGCGTGGACGTCGTCGTCACGACCACGACCGAACCGCTCGACCGCCTCCTGGCCGATCCCCGGTTCGGCTCACGGCTGGCCGGCCGCACGGCCACCCTGGGCACGCCGAGCGTCGCCGAGCTGCGCGAGGTCGTCGAGGGCCCGCTCGCCGCACCCGGCCTGCCCGTGCTCCAGCAGGGCCTCGCCGACGCCCTGCTCGACGACCTCGCCGGCGAGCGCAACCCGTTGCCGCTGCTGGAGTTCACCCTGACCCTGCTGTGGGAGCGGCAGGAGCGGGGCGTGCTCACCCACCGGGCGTACCGGGACCTCGGCGGCGTCGCGGGCGCGGTGTCCACGTACGCTGAGCAGGTGTGGCGGCGGTTCGACCCGGACGAGGTGCGCCGCGTGCTCACCCAGCTGGTCAGCCCGCTGCCGGACGGCGGCTACCTGCGCCGGGCCGTGCCGCCGGACGAGCTCGGCCCGATCGCCCTGGAGCTGGCCCGCACCCGCCTGGTCACGCTCGGGCCGGACGCCGTGGAGCTGGTGCACGAGGCCCTGGTGCGGCACTGGGACCGGCTGCGCGGCTGGGTCGAGGAGGACCGGGAGTTCCGGCTCTGGCAGGACGAGGTCGACCGCCAGGCCACCCGCTGGCACGACCACCGCGAGCGGGCGTTGTTGTTGCGCGGCAACGCTTTGCGGCAGGCCTGGGCGATGGCGGCGCAACGCCGGGACGCCGTGACCGGGCGGCAGCACGAGTTCGTGGCGGCGAGCGCGCGGGGCTACGCCATCGTGGTCGCGGCCCTGGCGCTGACCGCGGTCGTGGTGCTGGTCCTGACGTCCGGGGTCGCCTACACGGTGGTGCGGTTGATCAGCCAGCAGAACGCCGTCTCCGCGGCCAACGCGGCGGGCGCGCTGCTCACCAGGGCCCAGGAGAGCGACTTCGACCAGCGGGTCTTCGACGTCCTCCGGGCCCACCGCACGTCCGACACCCTGCACACCAGGCAGTCGCTGCGCTCGCTGTCCCGGTCCCTGCGCCACGCCGTGCTGCTGCTCGAACCGACCTCCGTGGTCAACGCCCGCGGCAGCCGGCTCGCCCGACAGCTGCCGGACGGCCGCGTCGAGCTGTGGGACCTCGCCGCCACCACCAAGGTCACCGTCGCGGGCACGCCGGGCGCCACCCTCACGTGGACCGGTGACGACGCGCTCGTCGTCACCGCCCCCGGACGGCCGCTGGTCGTGCTGGACGCCCGCACCGGCGACGTGGTGACCGAGGTGGAGGCCGACGCGGACCTGGTGTCCGGCGATCCGACCGGCCGCTACGTCGCCTACGCCGCCGAGGGTTCGACCGAGCTGCACGTGCTCGACCTGCGAGGCGAACCCACCGCGCGCACCGCGCCGGGCCCGCTCGGCACCGACCCGCACGACGTCGGGCTCGTCAGCGTGCTCGGCTCCGGCGAGGTGGTCGTCGACCACGGCTTGAGACGGCTCGCGCTGTCCACCTCCGGCTCCCGCGAGCTGTCGACGGGCTACACCGAGAACCTGGCGCAACGCCCCGAGCCGACCCGGACCGGGTGCGACGGCGCCCGGCTGGTGATGGAGGGCACGTCCACCGGCTCGGTGCTGGCCGAGGTGCGGCCGAGCGAGCAGGACTGCGCGTCCGGCGCGTTCAGCCCGGACGGCCGCGCGTTCGCGATGGTCTACGAGAACCCGTACATCAACCCGTCCGTGCTCCAGTTCGGCGCGACCGACCCGAGCGGACCGCGCTACGTCGCCCAGGTGCCCAACGACGCCCAGGTCACGCACGTCGAGGTCGAGCCGTCGGGGGCGCACCGGGTGCTCCTGGCCGTCGACAAGGCGGCGCTGGTGCTGCGGATACCGCCACCGGACGACCTGGACCGGGCGCTGGACACCGCCCACGACGCCCGGCTCACCCCCGACGGCGAGCACGTCGTGCTGACCGGGTCCGCCGTCGAGGTCTGGCACGTCGACAGCCGCACCCGGACCGGCCGGCTCGACCGCCCGGCGGAGGACGTCACGCTCGACTCGGCGACGGTGGCCGTGCCCGAGGACGGCGGCGCGATCACGCTGTGGAACCTGCCCGACCTCGCACCGCTCGGCCAGGTGCCCGGGGACGGCGAGGCGTGGCTGGGGTTCCTGGACGCGAACCGGCTGGCGGTCGTGCGCGGACAGGAGGTGGGCGTGTGGTCGGCCAGGACCGGTGAGCCGGTCGGCAAGCCGTTCACCGCGTCCGGCGCGACGCCGCTCACCGCCGTCGCGGTCGGCGACGACCAGCTCGCCGTGGTGAGCGGTGACAAGTGGGTGCGCCGGCACGCGATCGCGGACGGCGCGGAGGTGCCCGGCTCCGCGTTCCGGTTCGGCGGCTCCCCGACCGGCTCCCCCGTCGTGCCGCTCGCCGCGGCGGACGACCTGCTGGCCGTGCCGGAGGCCGACGGCGTCGAGGTGTGGGACCTGGACCGGGGAGAACGGCTGGACCGGCACGACGTGCCCGCCGACTACACCGTGTCGGCGCTGCGGTTCCGCGACGACACCGACGAGGTCGAGGTGACGCTGGACGGCCGCGACGGCGGTGGCCAGGCCGACGGCGGGGTGCAGGTGGAGCTGTGGACGCGGGACGTGCTGTGGGGCCTGCCGACGCTGCTGGGCCGCAGCGACGAGACCGTCGTGCGGCTGGACGTGCCCGCCGTGCCGGGCTACGCGAACGCGGGCGGCGAGTACGGCGGCCTGGAGTCCGGCGACCCGGACGCCTGGCGCGCCGCGGTGTGCGCGGTGGTGACGCGCAGCGAGCTGTCCGAGGACGGGGAACCACCGGCCGGGTCGTCCGACGACCCGGTCTGCTGAGAGAAGCCCAGGTGAAGGGGAACGCAGTGGCGGAGTACGTCGAGGTGCGCACGGAGGACGGCGAGCTGGTGCCGTTCGAGCTGGACGAGGAGTACGACGGCCCGGTGCGCGCGGGCCGCTGGAACCCGGTCGAGCGCGCCGAGGAGACGCTGGAGCACGGCATCGAGCGGGCCAAGAAGGTGGCCAGGTCGGTGGCCGCGAAGATCGGCAGCATGCCGTCGCCGCGACCGGACAAGGTGGCCGTGGAGATCGGCCTGAAGGTCAGCTCCAGCGCCGCGCTGGCCATCGCCAAGTCCTCCGCCGAGGCCCACGTCAAGATCACCGTCGAGTGGCACCGCGACAGCCTGCCCACCGAGGCCCCGCCCGAGGACAACGAGTCGAAGCCCGACCGGGGGCCCGACCAGGAGCCCGACGCCGAGCCCGGCACCGGGCCGGACGCCGAGGCGTAGGACACCTTGACCGAACGCTGCGGAGCGTGATGAGGCAGAGTTAGCCCGTGGAGCACGGAACCCTGCCTGACGTGTCGGTGGTCGTCGTCAACTACCGCGGCGCGGACGACACCGTCACCTGCCTGCGCGCGCTGTTCGGCGACCTCGACTACCCGGCAAAGAAACTCCAGGTCATCGTGGTCGACAACGCCTCGGGCGACGGCAGCGCGGACCGCATCCGGGCCGCCGCGCCGAACGCGGAGGTCGTCGAGGCCCCGGCCAACCTCGGCTTCGCGGGCGGCTGCAACCTGGGCGTGCGGGCCGCGCGCGGCTCGGTGGTCGCGTTCCTCAACAACGACGCCCGCCCCGACCCGCGCTGGCTGCGCGAGGCCGTGCGGGTGCTGCGCGCCGAGCCGACCGTCGGCGCGGTGGCGAGCAAGGTGCTCGACTGGGACGGCCGCGAGATCGACTTCGTGGACGGCGGCCTCACGTGGTTCGGCATGGGCTACAAGCGGCACGCGGGCCAACCCGACGACGGCACCCACGACACACCGCGCGACGTGCTCTTCGGCACCGGCTCGGCGCTCGTGGCGCGGACCGCCGTGTTCCGCGAGCTGGGCGGGTTCGACGAGCGGTTCTTCATGTTCTACGAGGACGTCGACCTCGGCTGGCGGATGAACCTGCGCGGCTGGCGCGTCCGCTACGTGCCCACGTCCCTGACCTACCACAAGCACCACGCCTCGATGTCCACTGTGGACACCAGCCGTGAGCTGTACCTGTTGGAGCGCAACGCCCTCGCCGCGCTCTACAAGAACTTCTCCGACGAGACGCTGGCCAAGGTGCTGCCCGCCGCGCTGGCCCTGGTGGTACGCCGGGCCACCGCGCGCGGCGAGCTGGACGCCACCCAGCTGGAGATCACCCGCCGTCCCGAGAACCCGGCCAACGACCGCGCCCCGGTGCCGGTGTCGCGGCAGGCGCTGGCCGGGTTCCTGGCGATCGACCAGTTCGTGGAGCTGCTGCCGTCCCTGGCCGAGTCGCGCAAGGCCGAGCAGGCCGCGCGCCGGGTCACCGACACCGACCTGGTGCCGCTGATGCGCAAGGCGATGGAGCCCGCCTACCCCCTGCCCCGCTACCTGGCCGCGCACGACGTGCTGGTCGAGGTGTTCGGGTTGGAGGAGGTGTTCGGCCGGCCGCGCCGGGTGCTGGTGGTGACCGGCGACGCGCTCTCCGACCGGATGGCGGGCCCCGCGATCCGGGCCTGGAACATGGCCGACGTGCTCTCCGCCGAGCACGACGTCCGGCTGGTCACGATCAACGCGCTGTGCGACCCGCCCGAGTCGTCGTTCCCGGTGAGCCGCGCCGTGCCGCGCGAGCTGGTCGAGCACGCCAAGTGGGCCGACATCGTCGTGCTCCAGGGGCACGTGCTGGAGAACGTCGGCTTCCTCAAGGAGCCGGGCAACACCAAGATCGTCGTCTGCGACATCTACGACCCGATGCACCTGGAGCTGCTGGAGCAGGGCAAGGACTCGACCGACGAGCAGCGCTCGCTCGACCTGGTCGGCGTCACCAGGATCATCGACAACCAGCTGCGGCGCGGCGACTTCTTCCTGTGCGCCTCCGAGCGGCAGCGGCACTTCTGGCTCGGCCACCTGACCGCGATCGGCCGCCTCACGCCCGCGCTCTACGACAACGACCCCACCGTCCGCTCGCTGCTGGCCGAGGCGCCGTTCGGGCTGCCGGGCAAGCCGCCGCAGCGCACCGGGCCGGGGCTGCGCTCGACGCTGGGCATCGACGAGTCGGACAAGGTCGTGCTGTGGGCGGGCGGCGTCTACAGCTGGTTCGACCCGCTGACCCTGCTGCACGCCATGGACCGGCTGCGGACGCGCCGGTCGGACGCGCGGCTGGTGTTCCTGGGCATGAAGCACCCCAACCCCGAGGTGCCGGACATGGACATCGCCGGGCAGACCCGCGCGCTGGCCGGGCGGCTGGACCTCACGGGCTCGCACGTGTTCTTCAACGAGACCTGGGTGCCCTACCACGACCGGCAGAACTGGCTGCTCGACGCGAACGCCGGCGTGACCACGCACTACGAGCACGTGGAGACGACGTTCGCGTTCCGCACGCGGGTGCTGGACTACCTGTGGGCCGGGCTGCCGATCGTGACCACGGACGGCGACTCGTTCGCCGACCTGGTGCGCCGCGAGGACCTGGGCGTGGTGGTGCCGTCGGAGGACCCGGACGCGTTGGCCGACGCGTTGGAGAAGGTCATGTACGACACCGCTTTCGCCGCCGGGTGCGCGGAGCGGATCGCCGCCGTGCGGGAGCGCTACACCTGGGAGAACGTGCTCACGCCGCTCACCGAGTTCTGCCGCAACCCGCGGCCCGCCGCCGACCGGCTGACCGGCACGTCGTTCATGGTGCCGAACCGGTCGCTCGGGCGGCTGGAGAAGGTGCAGCGGGACGTCGCGCTGGTCAAGGAGTACATGACCGCCGGCGGCGCCGGCGAGGTGGCCCGTCGCGCGACCGGCCGGGTGCTGAAGAAGTTGCGCGGCCGTGGCTAGGCCGCTGCGGGTGCTGATCGACGGCACCCCGCTGCTCGGGCAGCGGACCGGGATCGGCCGCTACACCGCGGCGTTGGCCGAGGAGCTGGCGTCGATGCTGGACGAGGTCGACGTGCGCGCGGTCGCGTTCACGTTGCGCGGGTGGCGCGCGCTGCGGACCGTGCTGCCGCACGACGTGGTGGCGCGCGGGCTGCCGGTGTCGGCGCGGCTGCTGCGGCAGTTCTGGCTGCGGATGCCGTTCCCGCCGGTGGAGTTCCTGGCCGGGCCGACGGACGTCATGCACGCGACCAACTTCATCCTGCCGCCGGCGCTGCGGGCGGGTGGCGTGACGACCATCCACGACCTGGCGTTCCTGGACACGCCCGGCGACCTGCCGCCGTCGGACCGCCGGCTGCCCGAGCTGGTGCACAAGTCGGCCACGCGGGCCGACGTGGTGTGCACGCCGACCCGTGCGGTGGCCGAGGTCGTGATGGAACGGCTCGGCGTGCCCGAGTCGAAGATCGTGGTGACGCCGCTCGGCGTCGACCCGGCGTGGTTCGCGGCCCGTTCGCCGTCGCCCGCGCTGCGCGCCCGACTGGGGTTGCCGTCGGAGTACTTGTTGTTCGTGGGTGCCGGCGGGCCGCGCAAGGGCCTGGGGACGTTGCTGACCGCGCACGCCGCCCGGCCGTCGTTGCCGCCGTTGGTGCTGGCCGGGCCGCACGTGGTCAGCTCCGACGACCGGGTGATGCGGACCGGCTACCTCAACGATGTCGATTTGAGGAGTGTCGTGGCGGGTGCGGCGGCGTTGGTGCTGCCGTCGCGCGACGAGGGCTTCGGGCTGCCCGTGCTGGAAGCTTTGGCGTGCAACGTGCCCGTGGTGTGCACGGACGTGCCGGCGTTGCGCGAGGTCGCCGGCGGGCACGCGACGCACGTGCCGGTGGGTGACGTGGAGGCGTTGGCGACGGCGATGGTGGAGGCGGTCGAGGCCCCGCCCACGCCCGCCGACCAGGCGGCACGGCGGACGCACGCGGCGGAGTTCACGTGGCGGCGGACGGCCGAGAAGACGTTGACGGCTTATCGGCGTGCCGCCGAGCGGTGACGGCCGCCGTGCAGTGGCAGCCGCTGAGGCGGACCGCGCCACGTGCGACGGGAGTCCACTGCTGACCGGTGTCGAGGCAGTCGTCGCACTCGTAGCCGGTCGGTTCGAGGATCTTCAGCTCGCGCCGGACGGCGTCGAGCAGCCGGTCCGCGGCGTTCGCGGTGAGGCCGAGCACGACCTGCCCCGGCGGTGGGCCGACGGAGAGGCACACCGTCCCGGTCTCGTCGTCCACCCACGCGCGCAGCGGCGTGTCTCCCCGGACGTAGGCCACGGCCACCTGATCAGCCACAACACCCTCCTCGATCGTGTGGAATTCGGTTCTGCTAGGTTGCTCGCACCCTGATCCGGACGCAAGCCTGATTGGAATCAAATTCCAATCTTCACTCGATCGAGGGACTCTGATGACTCCCAAGCAGCGCCGCCTGGCCCGCCGCCTCCGCCAGCTCCGGGTCAACTCGGGCACGTCGCTGGAGGACGCCGCCAACCACCTCGGGTGCAAGCAGCCCAAGATCACCAAGATCGAGATCTGCCAGCTGGGCGCGAAGCCCGAAGAGGTGCGGATGCTCTGCGAGCTGTACGGCGCGGGCCGGGCCACCGTCGAGAGCATGGTCGCCCTGGCCCGGACCGCCAAGACCCGTGGCTGGTACCAGGTCTACGACGAGTCGGCCAACCCCGAGAACATCGACTTCGTGGAGTTGGAGACCGACGCGGTGGCGGTGTCCAACTTCGAGATCGATCTCGTCCCCGGCCTGCTCCAGACCGGGGACTACGCCCGCGCTGTCATCCGCGCCGCCAACCCCGGCATCGGCAGCGGGGTCCTCGACCAGCGCGTCGAACTGCGCACCAAACGCCAGGACCGCGTGCTGGTCGGCGACTTGGCGGTGTGGGCGGTCATCACCGAAGATGCCCTGCTCCGCGCGATCGGCGGCCGGGACGTGCACATCGCCCAACTCTCACACCTGCTGGAGGCCGCCTCCCTGCCCAATGTGCAGTTCCAGGTCATCCCGAACCGCGCGGGCGAATACATCGCCATGGGTGTGCCCTTCTCCTGCTTCCGCTTCGACGACGGCTATGGCACGGTCGCGATCGATCACCTCACCGGCACTCTCTTCTTGGAAGAAGAAGCCGAGGTGGAGCGGTATAGGCTGGCGTTCCAGCATTTGTGCGGCACTGCGCTCAGTAAGCCGGACTCGCTGGCCCTGCTGCGGAAGTACGTCAAGGAGGAGCACAGCGAATGGGAGCGTCGGAGCTGACCTTCGGGACGTGGCGCAAGGCGAGTTACAGCGGCGGCAACTCGAACTGCGTCGAGGTGGCGCACTCCCCGACCGTCGTCGGCATCAGGGACAGCAAGTCGCCGGGCACGGGCACCCTCACCGTCTCCCGGTCCGCCTGGTTGGCGTTCCTGTCCGATACCGCCGCTACGAGTGCCCGGGTTGCCGGTCGGCCTGGGCGGGCTTGAGGACGCTCCACGAGATCTGCCGTGACCCGGTCACGGCACAGACGCGACGCAAGAACCGCTGCCGCTCGCCGTCAGGACGAGGCGCGGTCGCTTCAGGGGATCGCCCGAGCGCGGACATGGCGGAAAGGTTCTCGCACCGGTTGAGCGCAAAACCAGTGCGATAAACCTACTCCACCCCAACGGCCCAACCGACCCCTCCGGTGGTCACTCAGCGCGTCCACTGCGATGATGCCGGCCATGAGCTTCACGGCTGTGTGGCCGATCATGAAAGAGCGCGACGCCGACGCCGCCGACGAGATGACCGTCGGCACGCCGGAGGACGTCGACACCCTCCTGACCCGCTTGGCGGAACCCGGCGCGGGACCGGCCGTGATCGAGCACCAGGACCGCGAGCTGATCACCGACACCGAGGGCCTGCTCGGCGCGCCCGGCAGCGCCAAGATCCCGGACCACGACATGGCCGCCGCCATCCACCAGGGCTACGGCTACCTCACCTACGCCGACCCCGAGCACGACTACTCGACCCTGGCCGGCGACCCGGCCTCCCCCGAGTACCGCTCCGAGTACGTCGACTACCCGGCCGGCGCGGGCGTCCCGGTGGACGTCCTGGCGACCGCGCTGAAGGAGTTCCTGGCCACCGCCAAGCGCCCCGAGGGCGTCACCTGGCAGGCCGCCTAAGCGTCCCGGCGGCGGTCGCGGACCTCGGGGAGCGCTTCGAGGCCGGCGGACTTGTAGGTGGCGACGGCGCCGACGTTGGAGCTCGGGGTGCAGACCAGGACGCTCGACGAGCCCAGCTCACGCAGCGCGGCCGCCGCCGCGACCGTGATCGCCTTGCCGTAGCCGTGGCCCCGGTGGTCCGAGTGCACGCCCATCGGCTCGATCAACCCGGGCCGGCCCGGACCCGCCGACCACACCGTCACGGCGGCCACGGCGTTGCCCTGCTCGTCGTGCGCGACCAGGCACCGGGCGTCGGTGTAAGGCACTCCGGCGGCCATCGCGTGCCAGCGCTCGTCGGTGAACGTGGAACTGCTGAACGACGCCCGCTGCACGGCGGCCCGCACGTGCGCGCGCTCCGGTCCGATCACCTCGACCCGCACGCCCGGGTCCTCCACCGGCTCCGCCAGGTCGCGCCGCAGCGGCGTCCACGGCTCGTCGGTGTCCCAGCCGGCCTCGGCCAGCAGGTCCTGGACCAGCGCGCTCCTCGGCGCCTCGACGTACACCTCGCCCGCGACCAGCACCCCGCGCTCGGGAGCGGTCACGTCCTCGACCACCCGCCGGGCCAGCTCCTCGTCCTGGTGGGCGTCCGGCGCGATGGTCATCCGCAGCAGGTCGGGCGAGTCCAGCAGCCCGACCGCGAGGATTCGTCCGCCCCGGCTCCAGGTCCGCACGGCCGCCGCCGTCGCCTCCGCGCCGTACCGCCAGAACCAGCCGATGTCGCCGGGGTGCAGCTGCATCGGCGCGCCATCGTGCTGCCACTCGCGCAGCGCGTCCACCGCACCGGCCAGCCCGTCGACGGACGGCGTGCCCAACTCGATCGCCATGCCCCGCATCACACACCACCGCACCGACCGGCCGCACCCCGGTTTCAGGTCCGGTGGGACACCCAGATGTTCGGCTCGACGTACACGGCCACGTTCTGCGACGTCGAGACGAGCACCGGGGCGAGCGCGCCGGGCACGAGCACCGGCCCGTCCCGGTCGAACGGCAGCCCGGTCCACTCCCGCCAGCGCGCCAACGTCGCCTGCACGGTCGACGAGCACCACGCGACGCCCTCGACCCGTCCCCCGGCCCGCACGTGGGTCCGCAGCCACCGGTCCTCGGGCAGCCCGTCGGCACGGGTCCGCGCGGCGTACTCGTCCATCGGCACCTCGGGCTCGGTCGCCTTGTCCGGTGGCCGGAGCGGCACCAGGAGTTCGGCGAGCCCCGCCGCCGCGACCGCCGAACGCATCGCCGCCACGACCGCGCCGGACAGCCCGCGTCCCAGGTGGGCGGGGTCCACGGCGATCTCCAGCGCGCACGCGGTGTCGGGCTCGACGCCGTCCATCAGGTCCTCGGCCGCCCACACGGCCACCTGGCCCCACCCGCCGTCGGGGAACCGCTCCCGGGAGTCCCGGTCGGCCAGGAAGGCGACCATGATCCCCCGTGCCACGGGCCTGTCGCCGTCCAGCAGCGCCACCACCAGGTGCGGCCACCGCGCGGCGACCCGCCGTCCCCGCACGAGCAGGGACGCCAGGTCGCCCTGCATGAACCGGGGCGAGTCGGGCGGGTAGGGGATCCCGTAGACGGCGTCGGCCAGGTCGGGCCGCGAAGCGAGGGTGATCACGCGCACCCCCGCATCCTCCCCCCGTCTGGGAAACTGCGGGCCGTGACGACCACGGTCAGGGCAGCCGCGCGGGAGGACGTGCCCGCGCTCGTCCGCCTCCGCCTCGCGAACGCCGAGCAGCACGTCCGGCTCGACCCGGCCGTCTACCGGCTGCCCGAGGCCGACGTCGTCCGGCAGCACTTCGAGGACGTGCTCTCCGGCGGGTCGGACGTCCTGGTCCTCGTCGCGGACGTCGACGGCGAGGTCGCGGGCATGGCGGAAGTGGTGCCCCTGCCGGACCCGCCCGCGCACCAGATCACGGTGCCGCGCCCGGCGGCCGACGTGCACACGGTCGTCCTGGACGCGCACCGCGGCCGGGGCGTCGGCAAGGCCCTGCTCGCCGGGGCGGAGCAAGCCGCCTCGGCACGCGGTGTGACCGTCCTCTACGCCGGCGTCCTGACGCTCAACGAGGACGCCGTCCGCTTCTACGCGTCGGCCGGGTACGGGCCTCGCGGCACGATGCTGCGCAAGGAACTGCCGGCCTGAACCGACGGCTCAGGGCACCGCGTTCGCCTTCACGGCCGCCGCCAACGCCTCCTGCCAGTGCCGCAGCGGGGTCAGGCCCGAGTCCTCCCAGGCCTTGTTGGACAGCACGGAGTACGCCGGGCGCGGGGCGGGGCGGGGGAAGTCGGCGGTCGTGCACGGGTGCACGCGGTTCGGGTCGAGGCCGAGTTCGGCGAAGATGGCGCGGGCGAAGCCGCACCACGTGGTCTCGCCGCCGCCGGTCGCGTGCAGCACCCGGGCGGGCGTGCCGCCCGACGTGACCGCGGCGGCCAGGTCCACCAGCCCGTGCGCCAGGTCGAGCGACCACGTCGGCGAGCCGATCTGGTCGTCCACAACGGACAGCGTGTCGTTCGTGGCGGCCAGTCGGGCCATGGTCTTCACGAAGTTGTTGCCGTGCTCGCCGTAGACCCAAGCGGTGCGGACGACCCACGAACGGTCCCATGTGGACAGCACGTTGCGCTCGCCGTCGAGCTTCGTGCGGCCGTAGACGGACTTCGGCCCGGTCTCGTCGGTCGGCTCGTACGGCCGCGTGCCGTCGCCGGGGAACACGTAGTCCGTGGAGACGTGCAGCAGCGGCACGTTGTGCTCGCGGCAGCTCGTGGCCAGGTTCGCGGGCCCGACCGCGTTGACCTCCGCGGCCCGGTCGACGTCGGTCTCCGCCGCGTCCACCGCCGTGTAGGCCGCAGCGTTCACGACCACCGGCCGGAACCCCGCGTCACGGGCGCTCGCGGCGAACACCGCCACCGCGTCCGCCACCGCCGAGGCGTCGGTCAGGTCGAGCTCGGCCGACGACGGCGCGTGCACGAGGCCGTCGCCGGGCGCCGCCGTCACCAGGTCCCGCCCGAGCTGGCCGCGGCCACCGGGCACGAGGAGTGCGAGCGCCATCAGCCGGCCAGCGCCGCGCGCTGCTTGAGCGGCTCCCACCACGACCGGTTGTCCCGGTACCACCGCACGGTCGAGGCCAGGCCCTCGGCGAAGTCGACCCGCGGCGCGTAGCCCAGCTCGGTGCTGATCTTGGTGATGTCCACCGAGTAGCGCCGGTCGTGGCCCTTGCGGTCGGTGACGGGCTCGACGAACGAGTCCCAGTCACGCCCCGTGGCCTCCAGCAGGCGCTCGGTCAGCTCCCGGTTGGTCAGCTCCGTGCCGCCGCCGATGTTGTAGATCTCACCGGCGCGCCCGCCCTCCAGCACGAGCTGGATGCCGTGGCAGTGGTCGTCCACGTGCAGCCAGTCGCGGACGTTGAGGCCGTCGCCGTACAGCGGCACCTTCCTGCCGTCGACCAGGTTGGTCACGAACAGCGGGATGACCTTCTCGGGGAACTGGTACGGACCGTAGTTGTTCGAGCACCGGGTGATGCTCACCGGCAGCCCGTGGGTGCGGAAGAACGACCGCGCCAGCAGGTCCGACGACGCCTTGGACGCCGAGTAGGGCGAGTTCGGCTCCAGGATGTGGTCCTCGGTCCAGGAACCCTCTTCGATCGTGCCGTAGACCTCGTCGGTCGAGACGTGCACGAACTTCTCCACACCGGCCTCCAGCGCGCCCTGCAGCAGCGTCTGGGTGCCGAGCACGTTGGTCAGCACGAAGTCGGCCGAGCCGGAGATCGAGCGGTCCACATGGGACTCGGCGGCGAAGTGCACCACCACGTCCGTCCGGCCCATCAGGTCGGCGACCAGCTCGCGGTCGCAGATGTCGCCCCGGACGAAGGTCAGCCTCGGGCTGTCCGCGACCGGCGCCAGGTTCGCCTCGTTGCCGGCGTAGGTGAGCTTGTCCAGCACCACCACCTCGGCATCGGCGTAGGCCGGGTACGCGCCGGCCACCATCTCCCGCACGTAGTGCGAACCGATGAACCCGGCCCCACCCGTTACCAGTACCCGCATGCTCAGTGTCCTCCTGAAGGCGGTTGCTCATCGCAGTCTGTCACGAGTGCCATTCGTGCAACCCACCTGGTTGTTACAGCGTCTCCCGTATAAGAGGAATGTCCGGCGCGGCCAACCTCCGCGCCAGTAATGTCGACCAGGCACGCCTGAGCGCACGGGGGAGGCAGGCAGTGGACTCCAGTCCGCCAGGAACAGCCGGTGGATCGGCTGCACTGCGTGCACTCGCGATCACCGCGCGTTCACTGCTGGCGCTGGTCTCGGCGGCTGTGCTCGTCGTCACGTGGTACGGCTGGTACTACCTCAGCGACATCGACGAGGACATCACGACGACCGACGTCATCGCGTCCTCGGTGACCGAGGACGCCGACGGCGTGCCCCGCAGGCCGCTCGACGGCGCGGTCGACATCCTGCTGGTCGGGGTCGACAGCCGCACCGACGCGCAGGGCAACCCGCTGTCGGACGAGGTGTTGGCGCTGCTCAACGGCGGTGTGGCGGACGGCACGCAGAACACCGACACGATGATCCTGGTGCACATCCCCCAGGACGGCACGCGTGCGGTGGCCATCTCGTTCCCGCGTGACGCGTACGTGGAGATCGCGGACGGGTTCGGCAAGCACAAGCTGAACTCCGCGCTGGCCAGGCAGAAGAACGACAAGGCGCAGGAGCTGCGCGACAAGGGCGTGACCGACGAGGCCCGCATCGAGCTGGAGTCGACGCTGGCCGGCCGCAAGACGCTGATCAAGACGATCGAGGGGCTGACCGGCGGCTCCGTCACCGTCGACCGGTATGCCGAAGTCAACCTGGCCAGCTTCTACGAGGTGACGAAGGCGCTCGGCGGCGTCGAGGTGTGCCTGAACGAGGCCACCAGCGACCGCGACTCGGGCGCGGACTTCCCGGCCGGGCGGCAGACCATCGAGGGCGCCAAGGCGCTGTCGTTCGTCCGCCAGCGCGGCGGGCTGCCCGGCGGCGACCTGGACCGGATCGTGCGGCAGCAGGTGTTCATCGGCGCGTTGGCCCGCAAGGTGCTCTCCACGGGCACGCTGACCGACTTCGACCAGCTCGACCGGCTCGTGACGGCGGTGAAGAAGTCCGTCGTGCTGAGCGAGGGGTGGAACATCACCGAGTTCGCCACCCAGATGCAGGGCCTCGTGGGCGGCAACATCCAGTTCCGCACGATCCCGGTGGGCGACCCGATGGACACGTGGAGCGACGGCAACGTGCTGCCGGTCGACCCCGCGCGGGTGCGCCAGTTCATCAAGGGCCTGGCGACCGACAACGACCCGTCGAAGGCGCCCGCCACGACCACGACGCCGTCCGGGCCGCCGCCCTCGGCGATCACCGTGCACGTCTACAACTCCGCCGGGGTGAACCGGCTCGCCGCGAGCGTGCTGGACATGTTGGTGGAGAAGGGTTTCAAGCGCGGTCGGGCGGACTCCGGGGCGTACGCGGAGACGACGTCCGTGCGGTACGCGCCGGGTGAGCGGGCGAGCGCCGACAAGGTGATCTCGGCCCTGACCGGTAACGCCGAGGCCATCGAGGACGACTCCGTGCCCAGGGGGCAGGTTCTCGTGTACGCCGGCGCCGACTACGCGCCGCCGGACCAGTCCGACCCGGCGTCGGTCGGCGTGCCGGGCACGGACAGCCCGCCCTCGACGAGCTCGACCCCGCCGATCACCGCCGACGGTGTGGTCTGCGTCAACTGAGCACCACCTCCCGGTGAATCCGGACGTCCGACCGGCCGAGGGTGGTTAGCCTGGTCGGACACCCATTCGTAGGAGGAGCGCCGGTGAGGGCTGCGGTGATCGCGGGACGCGTGCTCGTCGCGCTGCTGTCCGCGGCCGTGCTGGCGGCGTCCGGGTACGGCTGGTCGACGTTCCAGCGCGTGCAGGAGAGCGTGAACACGACCGACGTGCTGACCGCGCTGTCGGACGTGCCGAACGCGCCGCCCGCGGCCGACGGCGCGACCGACATCCTGCTGGTCGGCAGCGACAGCCGCACCGACGCCCAGGGCGTGCCGCTGCCGGAGCACGTGCTGCGGAAGCTGCGCACGGAGGCGACGGACACCCTCAACACGGACACGATCATCGTGATGCGCGTGCCGCACGACGGCAGCAAGGCGCACGCCGTGTCCATCCCCCGGGACACCTACGTGCCGATCCCGGAGGTCGGCGAGGAGAAGATCAACTCGGCGTACGGGCTGACCAAGTTCTTCACCATGGAGCGGCTGGCGGCGTCGGGCATGTCCGACCTGACCGAGCGCTCCAAGGCGGGCGACCAGGCCGGGCGGCGGGCGTTGGTGCAGGTGGTGCAGGAGCTGACCGGCGTGCGGGTCGACCACTACGCGGAGATCAACCTCTACGGGTTCTACCTGCTCACCGAGGTGATCGGCGGCGTGGAGGTGTGCCTGAAGCAGGGCACGTCGGACCCGGACTCGGGCGCGAACTTCCGCGCGGGCGTGCAGACGATCTCGGGCGGGGACGCGCTGGCGTTCGTGCGCCAGCGCAAGGGCATCCCGAACGGCGACCTGGGCCGGATCACCCGGCAGCAGGTGTTCATGTCGGCGGCGATGTCGAAGCTGCTGTCGGCGGGGACGCTGGCGGACCCGACGCGGCTGTCCGGGCTGCTGGACGCGGTGAACAAGTCGATCGTGGTGGACGAGGCCCTGGATTTGGCGAAGTTCGCCGGTCAGGCGCGCGGGCTGGCCGGCGGGAACGTCGAGTTCGCGACCATCCCGGTGACCGGCGTCGGCGCGCGCAACGACCGCGGCCAGAGCATCGTGACCGTGGACCCGGCGCAGGTGAAGGCGTTCGTGGCGGAGTTGTTGGGCGAGAAGACGCCCGCGCCGGCCCCGCCCCCGACCTCGGCTGCCCCTCCGGCCACCGGGACTTCGACCACGGCCGGCGCTTCGCCCACCCAGCGCCTCGCGGGCGACCGCCTGGTGAGCCTGGACGGCCCCCGCCACCGCGCCGTCCAGGCCGGCCCGGTCTGCGTCGACTGACCGGCCTGCGTCGACTGACCGGCCTGCGTCGACTGACCGGCCCGCGTCGGCTGACGGCCGATTCGTTCAAGACCCGCGGGCGGCGCAGGTGCCAGCATCGTCGGCATGGACCTCGCCCGCGCACACGCGTTCCTGGACACGCACGCCCGGCTGCTCGAACGACGGCTCGCCCTCCTGTGGTCCCGGCCCGACCCGGTCGCGGCGGTCGCGGTCGTGGACGCGCTGGCGGGCTACCGCAACGCAGACGGCGGGCTGGGCCACGCGCTGGAACCGGACGTCCGCGCGCCGCACAGCCAGCCGCTGGCCGTCGACTTCGCGCTCGGCGTGCTCGGGCAGGTGCTGGACTCGCCCGCCGCGGCCGACGCCGTGGTGCGGGAGAAGGTCGCCGGGTTCGCCGGGAGCCTGGTGCCGTACCTCGACTCGGTGACCTCCCCCGAGGGCGGGCTGCCGATCGTGCTGCCCGACATCGCCGACCACGCCCGCGCCGAGCACTGGGGCGACGGCCGGTTCCCGGTCGGCCTCAACCCGACGGCGGGCATCGTCGCGGGGCTGCGCAAGGCCGGCGTGTCCGCCGCGTGGGTCGACTCCGCCGACGAGTTCTGCCGCGTGCGGATCGAGGCGCTGTCCGGCGACGTCGACGCGCACACGGCGGTCAACGTGCTGCACTTCCTGGCGACCACCCCGGACCGGGAGTGGGCCGGTCGGCACGGGCTGTCGGTCGAGGATCTGAGCCTGTTCCACCTCTACCCCGGCGAGGGCTACGGCCTGACCCCGTTGGACTTCGCGCCGCTGCCGACCGACCCGCTGCGCGCCCTCTTCCCGGCCGACGCGATCACCGCCCACCTGACCGCGCTCGCCGCCGCCCAGTGCGAGGACGGCGGCTGGCCGGTGACCTGGCGGCCACCGGGCCCGGCCGCCGCGCTGGAGTGGCGCGGCATCGTCACCGCCAACGCCCTCCGCGTCCTGACCGCCGACTGACCCGGTGCTCGGGGCGATGGGCGCGGGGGTGGCGGGGCGTGGCAAGGTTGGCGCATGACCGTCACGGATGCCCTGTTCGCGCCCCTGTTCGCGGCGAATCCCGGCCGTCCCCTGATCACGCACTACGACGACGCGGCGGGCACGCGGGTGGAGCTGTCGCGCGCCACCATCCGGAACTGGGCGGCCAAGACGGCGAACTGGCTCCGTGACGAGCACGACGTCGAGCCCGGCGACCCGGTGGCCGTGCTGCTGCCCGCGCACTGGCAGACGGCCGGCGTGCTGCTGGGCGCGTGGTGGTGCGGCGCGGCGGTCACGGACGACCCGGCGGGCGCGAAGGTGGCCGTCGTGGCGCCCGGCGTCGAGGCGCCCGGAGCCGTGGTCACGGCCGTGGCGTCGTTGCACCCCATGGGGTTGGGCAGCGGCGCGCCCGTGGACTACAACGACGACGTGCGCGTGTTCGGCGACGACTTCGCACCCTGGGAGCCGATCCCCGGCACCACGCCCGCCCTGCTGAAGTCCACTGTGGACGAGGTGGTGGAGGAGGCGCACCAGCGGGCGGCGACGTTGGGCATCACCACGACGTCCCGCGTGCTGTCCACTGTGGAGTGGGGCCTGCCGGACGGCCTGCTGAACGGTTTCCTGGCCGTGCTGGCGGGCGGCGGTTCGCTGGTGCAGTGCAGCAACGCCGCACCGGACCTGCTGGCCGCACGCCGCGCCAGCGAGCAGACGACCCTGGACCTGGTCGGCTGAACGTCAGGCGGGTTGTTCGGCCTTGCGCCCCTTCGCCAACCGGGCGACGGACAGCGACCCGCCGTTGAACCCCACCGCGATCGCGGCCACGGCGAGCACGAGGACCAGCTCGTAGCCGCCCTGGCCGAGCAGCCCGTTCGGCAGGTGCACGAGGATCAGCGCGCCGAGCATGTTCAGCGCCAGCAGCACGCCGACCACAGGCATCGCCACGCCCAGGACCAGCAGCGCGCCGCCGACGAGTTCGACGATCGCGGCGAACCAGGCGGACAGCGTCGGCAGCGGCACGCCCATGCCCGCGAAGGCGGTGGCGGTGCCGTCGAGACCCCACTCGGTGACCTTCTGCCAGCCGTGGGCGATGAAGACCACTCCCACGCCGATGCGGCCGATGAGCGCTGCCACGTCCTTGAGCATTGCGTTTCCCCTTCACGTCGACTGTCGAACGCCCTCGAAGTTATATGAAGTTTCAACCACTTCCCGGCCCGCGGGCGAGGTTGACAGCGACTCGACAGGGGCGTAGAAAACCAGTCAGTTAGATAACCGAGTGGTTAGGTAGCCATGGCGGACGATCCCCTGAGCACCACCTTCGCGGCCCTGGCCGACCCGACGCGGCGGGCCATCCTGGCGCGGCTCGCGGACGGCGCGGCGACTGTGAAGGAGCTGTCCGAGCCGTTCGCGATGAGCGGGCCGGCGGTGTCCAAGCACCTGCGCGTGCTGGAACGGGCGGGGCTCATCACGCGGGGTCGTGATGCGCAGTGGCGGCCGTGCGCGCTCGACGCGACGCCGTTGCGCGAGGTCAGCGAGTGGGCCGACGGCTTCCGCCGGTTCTGGGACGACAGCTACCGCCGCCTGGACGGCTACCTCGAACGCATGAAGGAGCAGGACGATGACGACTGACACCACCGTTTCGTGGACCACGCCGTCCGCGGTGGAGGTGGCCATGACCAGGACGTTCGACGCGCCGCAGAAGCTGGTGTTCGAGGCGTTCACCAAGCCGGAGCACGTCGTGCACTGGATGCTCGGGCCCGAGGGCTGGACCATGCCCGTCTGCGAGATCGACCTGCGGCCGGGCGGGCGGTGGCACATGGTGTGGCAGCGGGCTGACGGCAGCGAGATGGCGATGACCGGCGAGTACCGGGAGGTCACGCCCTGGTCGAAGACGGTGCAGACCGAGTCGTGGGGTCCGGAGTGGCCCTCGACGGTGAACACCACCCGGTTCATCGCGGACGGTGACCGCACGACGGTCGTGCAGACGATGGAGTTCCCGTCGCGGGCCGACCGGGACCGGGCCCTGGAGACCGGGATGAAGGACGGCGCCGAGACCAGCTACGAGCGGCTGGCGGCCTACCTGACGTCGACGGGCTGACCCGGCACGTCCGTTCGGCGGCAACGTGAGCCGATCGGGTTTGGGGTTCACGCGATCGGGGTTACAGAGCGGTTGACCTACGTCGCGGGATCGGTGGACCGGATCGGTGGAGATGCTGAGTTCGTACCTGGAGTCGGTTCGGACGGGGTTCGCGGCGTTCGTCGGCGTCGGCGTGCTCGTCCTGCTGCCGTTGATCGCGTTGCACTACTACCGGTTCGGGCGGGTGGAGCCGCGGCGGGCGGTGGTCCTGTACGGGCTGCTGGCCTACGGGCTGGTGGCGTTGGCGCTGATCTTCCTGCCGTTCCCGTCGGCGCTGGTGTGCGACGGCGAGGCGATGCTGTCCACCACGCCGTTCCAGTGGGTGACGGACATGCGCCACAACCTGGCGGCGAACGGGCGTTCCGGGGTGGGCGCCGTGGTCACGTCGAGCGCGTTCGTCCAGCAGGCGTTCAACGTCGCGCTGTTCGTGCCGCTGGGCGTGGTGCTGCGGAAGTCCTACGGCCGGGGCGCGGTCACCGTGGTCGTGATCGGGCTGGGGATCTCGCTGGCCGTCGAGGTCGTGCAGTACACGGGGAACCTGGGCGCGTACCCGTGCCCGTACCGCGTGGCGGACGTCGACGACCTGATCTCGAACACCACCGGTGCGCTGCTCGGCTGGATGCTCGCCCCGGTCGCGCTGGTCGTCCCCGCCGTGCCGCACCCGGACGCGTCGACGGCCCCACCTCGCACGGTGACCGTGCCGCGTCGCTTGATGGCGCTGGCGGTGGACGTGACCATCCTGATCGTCGTCACCCACCTGCTCTTCGACGACAACCGCTGGTGGCTCCTGGCCCTGACCGTCGCGATCCGCGTCGTCCTGCCGTCGGTCACCGGCCGGACGCCGGGCGGCTGGCTGCTGCGCCACCGACTCCGCCGTGCCGACGGCGACCGCGCGAACCCGTTCCGGATCGCCCTGCGGGAGCTCCTGGGCGTCACGGGCCTGATCACCTACACCACCCTGGCCCCGACCCCGTGGCCGTTCGCCGTGGACCTGACCGTCCTGGCGTTCTTCGTCCTGGGCACGTTCGTCATCCCGGTCCTGCGCCGGGACCAGCGGAGCCTGCCGGACCTGGCCGCCGGAACCCGTGCCGTTCCGACGGACCCAACCCCCGCAACCGCCCTGACCAGCCCTTAGCCTCACCCCATGGGACCGCTGTCGGACGACGAGTACCGAACCTTCTTCACCCTCCTCCACCGCTACTGCGAGGAGGAGCTGGACCAGACGGAGCAGTTCTCGGTGCCGACCGGGTACGGCGACGTGTACGTGTCCTTCGGCCGCCACCCGCAGGGCCCGGAGGACGCGTACACGCCGTTGGGGGACACGAAGTTCTGGAACCCGTGAGAGGGAACCCGTATCAATTCACCGATCAGAAGCAGATACCGGTGTAGGCGAGCGCCGAAGCGAGGATGTAACCATCACCGAAGTGGGTGTTGTACTGGTCGTAGAGGTTGCCGTAGTACCAATTGCCCGACGGGTTGGGCACGTTGAACTTGTCCCCGACGAACGCGTACGCCTTGACGGATCCCCCGGGCGAGTGACGGAGCGTCGCATTGCTGGTCAGCACGTACTGCCGGGTGCACTGGACACCGACGTCACCGCCCGTGGCCTCGACCGGAGCGGCCGTCGCGACACCGCCGGACACGGTGAGACCGGCGCCCAGCGCGAGTGCGGCGACCGCGGTCTTGATGCTCTTCATGAGGCCTGCTCCCCTTTTTCCATTACCTGCGGCTCGATTCGTCGAACCGGGACGCAACGCTAAGGGCAGGCCACACCGAACACACTCGACCATCAGAGTAATGCGACGCTACCAACGGTGATAATCCACCGAGGAGCGTGCGGATGTCCGTAGACAAGACAAAGGCGGCCTGATCGACGAAGATCAGGCCGCCGTCGGGCCGGCGTGCCGGGCGGACTAGCCGTTGAGCAGCGAGCGCGACATCACGACCCGCTGGATCTGGTTCGTGCCCTCGTAGATCTGGGTGATCTTCGCGTCACGCATCATGCGCTCCACCGGGAAGTCGCGCGTGTAGCCCGCGCCCCCGAACAGCTGCACGGCGTCCGTCGTGACCTCCATCGCCACGTCCGACGCGAAGCACTTGGCCGCCGCCGTGATGAAGCCGATGTTCGGCTCACCCCGCTCGGCCTTCGCCGCGGCCACGTAGACCATGTGCCGGGCGGCCTCGATCTTCATCGCCATGTCGGCCAGCATGAACTGCACGCCCTGGAACTCGGAGATCGACTTGCCGAACTGCTTGCGGTCCTTCACGTAGGCCACGGCGGCTTCCAGGGCGCCCTGCGCGATGCCCACCGCCTGCGCACCGATGGTCGGACGCGTGTGGTCCAGCGTCCGCAGCGCGGTCTTCAGGCCGGTGCCCGGTTCGCCGATGACGCGGTCCGCCGGGATCGTGCAGTTCTCGAAGTGGATCTCACGGGTCGGCGAGCCCTTGATGCCGAGCTTGCGCTCCTTCGAACCCACGACGAAACCCGGGTCGTCCTTGTGCACGACGAACGCCGAGATGCCCTGCGACTTCTTCGGCGCGTTCGGGTCCGTCACGGCCATGACCGTGTACCACGTCGACTCACCGGCGTTCGTGATCCAGCACTTCGTGCCGTTCAACACCCAGTGGTCGCCGTCCAGCCTGGCCCGCGTGCGCATCGACGCCGTGTCGGAGCCCGCCTCCCGCTCGGACAGCGCGTACGACGCCATCGCCTCGCCCGACGCGATGGACGGCAGCACCTGCCGCTTCAACTCCTCCGACGCCGACAGCAGGATCGGCATCGTGCCCAGCTTGTTCACCGCCGGGATCAGGGACGACGACGCGCACACGCGCGCCACCTCCTCGATCACGATGCACGTCGCCACCGAGTCGGCGCCTTGGCCGTCGTACTCCTCGGGCACGTGCACGGCCGCGAAACCGGACTTGACCAGCGCGTTCAACGCCTCGACCGGGAAGCGCTCCTGCTCGTCCACGTCCGCCGCGTGCGGCGCGATCTCCTTGTCGGCCAGCGACCGGACCGCCTCGCGCAGCGCCTCGTGCTCTTCGGCGAGCTGATAGGTACCGAAGCTCGGGTCCACGTTAAGTTACCTCCCGGTAGGGCGTCCTACCGGGATGTTAGCGCGCGTTCACTCAATTCGCCGCTGTGCCGTCCGCAACAGCCCGCAGCGCGGCGTCCTTCGCCAGCACCAACTCCGACAGCGACGCCTGGAACGCCTCCATCCGCTTCCGCAGCTCCTCGTCCGCCGCCGCCAGGATCCGCACGGCCAGCAGCCCCGCGTTGCGGGCGCCGCCCACGGACACCGTGGCCACCGGCACGCCCGCCGGCATCTGGACGATCGACAGCAGCGAGTCCATCCCGTCCAGGTACTTCAACGGCACCGGCACGCCGATCACCGGCAGCGCGGTCGCCGAGGCCACCATCCCCGGCAGGTGCGCGGCCCCGCCGGCGCCCGCGATGATCACCCGCAACCCCCGGGACGCGGCCGTGGTGGCGTAGTCCAGCATCCGCTGCGGCGTGCGGTGCGCCGAGTACACGCCCACCTCGTAGGCGACGTCGAACTCCGCCAGCGCCTCGGCCGCGCCCTTCATCACCGGCCAGTCCGAGTCGCTGCCCATGATCACGCCGACGTGCGTCACTGCTGTCCTCCGTGGATGTCGTACCCGTCCAGCCACGCACCGTCGGACAGCCAGTGCGCCGCGAGCCTCGCCCGCTGCCGCACCTCGTCCATCCGCTCGCCGAGCAGCGTCACGTGACCGATCTTGCGCCCCGGCCGCTCCGCCTTGCCGTACAGGTGCACGTGCGCGTCGGGGAACCGGGCGAACAGGTGGTGCAGCCGCTCGTCGGGCCCCATCTCGGGCGAGTCCGCCGCGCCGAGGACGTTCGCCATCACGACGGCGGGCGCGGCGAGGTCCGTCGCGCCGAGCGGGTAGTCCAGCACGGCGCGCAGGTGCTGCTCGAACTGCGAGGTCCGGGCGCCCTCGATGGTCCAGTGGCCGGAGTTGTGCGGGCGCATCGCGAGCTCGTTGACGACCAGCCCGTCGGCGGTCTCGAACAGCTCCACGGCCAGCAGCCCGACCACGCCCAGCTCGGCGGCGATCCGCAGCGCCAGCTCCTGCGACTGCTCGGCGAGCGCGGGGTCCACCTCGGGCGCGGGCGCCAGCACCTCGACGCAGATGCCCTCCTGCTGCACGGTCTGCACCAGCGGCCACACCGCGCCCTGGCCGAACGGCGAGCGCGCGACCAGCGCGGCCAGCTCCCGGTGCATGGGCACGCACTGCTCGACCATCAACGGCGTGCCGGCGGCCAACAGCTCGGGCACGACCCGCTGCGCGCTCTGCGGCGTGTTGAGCATCCACACCCCGCGGCCGTCGTAGCCGCCGCGCACGGCCTTCAGCACGCACGGCCAGCCGTGCCGAGCGCCGAACTTGAGCACGTCGGACGCGTCCAGCACCGCGGCGAACGGCGGCACGGGCGCGCCCATCGCCGACAGCCGCTCCCGCATGACCAGCTTGTCCTGCGCGTGCACCAGGGCGTCGGGCCCGGGGAACACCTTCACGCCGTCGGCGACCAGCGCGTGCAGGTGCTCCTGCGGCACGTGCTCGTGGTCGAACGTGACGACGTCGCACGACTTGGCGAACGCGCGCAACGCGTCCAGGTCGGTGTGCTTGCCCAGCTCCACGTCGCGCGCGACGAGCGCGGCGGGGTCGGAGTCCGACTCGGCGAGCACCCGCAGCGACTGGCCGAGCGGGATGGCGGCCTGGTGCGTCATGCGGGCGAGCTGGCCGCCGCCGATCATGCCGACGACGGGGAGGCGGGTTCGGGAGTCCACGGTTTCGTGATTCTACGTGCACAAACAGGGTGCTCCGGACCGGGTGCGGAAGCCCCGCGCGGTCGGTGACGCGCGCGGGACCCCCACGGCAGGGCCGCCGCGGTGTGAAGGCGGCGAACCCGGTCCCCGGTCAGACCCGACTGGCGCGGCGCACCCGCACGAAGGCCAGCGCGAGCAGGCCCGCGGCGAGCACGAGGAAGATCGCGGACTCGAACAGCTGGAACGGCACGAGCCGCTCCGCCGGGTGGTACTCGGTGAAGAACAGCACGTTGTTGTCGTTCATGCACTTCGTGTAGGCGTCGCTGTCGTGGACGTTCGAGCACGCCGATGGGTACGCGACCTCGTTGCCCGCCGCGTCCGAGAACCCGCTCGCCACCGTCCACGAACCGTCGCCCGGCCCGTCCCACGACCGCTCGTAGGCGTCGTACCGCTCCACCTTGAGCAACGGCTCCTGGAAGTTCGGCCGCCACAGGCCCGCCACGACGCCGCGCACCGCGACGAACACGCCGAGGGCGAGGCCCATCGACATCACCGTGCGCCGGGTGACCGCGCCGAGCGCCAGCCCGAGCGCGAAGCCGAACGCCGCGAACCCGGCCTGGACCAGCGGCGCCGCCTCGAACGCCGGCATCGTGAACGGCGGGAAGATCGGCCGGTCGGTCGTGGCGTTGATGCTGTCGATCAGCGTCCTCGACGCCAGGCCGACGACGACGGCGAGGGCCACCGCGGGCACGCCGAGCAGCACCGCCTTGCCCGCCAGCCAGCGGGTCGGGGTGATGTCCTGGCTCCACACGACGAGGTGCGTGCGCTGCTCGTACTCGCGCGCCAGCACCGGCGCCGCCCAGAACACCGCGACGGCCAGGCCGGTCACCATCGGCGCCAGCATCACCACGCTGCCCACGCTGATGAAGCGCCAGCGGCCGAACAGCCCCCGTGCGTCGCCGGTGGCCTCGACCCGCCACGCGAGGAGGAGCGCCAGCGCGATGGCCGCGCCGGCGACGACGACCACGCCGGCGATCGCCCACCGGTGCTGCCGCCACGTCAGCCACGCCAGGTCCGCCCACCCGACGCCGGCACGCTTGGTCACCGACGTGGTGTCCGTCGTGGTGGTCATGCGCGGGCCCCCTTCCGAGTGGCTTCGAGCTGCGCGAGCACGTAGTCCTCCAACGTCGGCGCGCGCTCGACCCACGGGCCCGCCACCACCGGCCGCGGCTGCCCCTCCGGCAGCTCGACCAGGAACGTCGACTGGCGGGCGGTGTGCCGCGCCTCCACGATCCCGCCCAACGCGGGCGGCACGTCCGAGCGCGGCCCGGTGTAGCTGACGTGCCTGCCGAGCAGCTCGTCCAGGTCACCCCCCGCCAGCAGCCGGCCGTGCGCGAGCAGCAGCAGGTAGTCGGCGACGCCGGACAGCTCGGCCACGACGTGCGTGGACAGCAGCACGGTCATGCCGGTCTGCTCGACCTCGCCCAGCAGCTCGGCGGTCACCTCGCGGCGGGCCAGCGGGTCGAGGTTGGCCAGCGGCTCGTCCAGCATGAGCACGTCCGGCCGCGAGCCGATGGCCAGCGCGAACGCCACCTGGGCCTGCTGGCCGCCGGACAGCTTGCCGCACGCCCGGTCCAACGGGATCTCGAAGCGCTCCAGCCAGCGACGGGCGCGCGCCTCGTCCCAGACGACGTTGAGCCGCGCGCCGAGGCGCAGCACGTCGGCCGCCGAGAAGTTCCGGTAGACCGGCTTCTCCTGCGACACGAACGCCACCCGGCCCACCGCGCCCGCCGACCCCTCGTCGGCGTCGAGGAGTCCGGCCAGGACGGTCATCAACGTCGTCTTGCCGGCGCCGTTCGCGCCGACCAGCGCCGCCACGCGACCCGCGGGCAGCTCGAACGTGCACTCTCGCAACGCCCACTTCGCACGGTAGCGCTTGCCCAGCGACCGCGTCCGGACCGCGACCGCGGCCGCGTCGGCGGTCTCCACCCCGGTGCTCACGGGACCGCCACCCCCTCCCCTGCCGTTTGCTGCTCGCCGCCCTCGTCGGCGGCGAGGACCGAGCGCACCAGCGCGTCGATGTCCTCCGCGTCCAACCCCGCCTCGCGCGCCTCGCGGACCCACACGGCGAGCCGCGCTCTCAGCGCGTCCATCACCCGCGGGTCGGTCGAGCCGAGCCCGGCTTTGACGAACGTGCCCGAGCCCTGGCGTGCCTCGACCAGGCCGGACAGTTCCAGTTCGCGATAGGCCTTGAGCACCGTGTTCGCGTTCACACCACTCCTCGCGACGACGTCGCGGACGGTCGGCAGCCGGTCTCCCGGCCCTAGCCAGCCCAGGCGCAGCGCCTCCCGGACCTGGCGCACGAGCTGGAGGTACGCGGGGAGGCCGCTGGACCGGTCGATGCGGAACTCCACCCGGCGCCTCCAAATTGTGTCACTCGACTAAGACACTGACACACGGTTGCGGAACGCCCCGAGGTTGTCAAGCGGGTCACCCGTGGACCCACCCCGCCGCGCACGGTGGGGTGTCGACCCGTCCCGCGTCCGTGACCGCGCGACGCCCGCCCCGACCGGCCGGGTCGTTTATCGCCACGATGGTTGTTCCCGCCGCTCGGGAATCCGGTCCGGCCCTTTTACTGGAGCGTGCACGAAACCCGGTACCGAAAGGAAAGCGAATGAAATTCGCACGACTCCTCGTCACCTTTGTCGCGACCGTCTCGGCGTTGCTCGTCGCGCCGCTCGCCAACGCGGCCCAGCCCGACACGCAGCAGACGTTCTACGAGATCCAGAGCGATACCGTGACCGACGACGTATGGGACCAGACCAACTGGGCCTGGAACCCCGACTACCCGGTCATCGCCCACCCGCGCCACGGCGGGGACAACCAGCAATGGTATTGGCCCGGTGACGGCACCATCAGGAACAAGCAGTACGGATGGTGCGTGACCTCAATCGAGGGTACGTTGGCGGGCCGGGACTGCGGCGCCTACCCGAATCAGGAGTGGGACCTCTCTCCCCGTGACAATTGGCGCGTCTGGAAGGTCGAACTGAGGGGCACCAATCTCTGCGTCACCCACAACGGCACCTACAACGCGCTGATCCTCACGAGGTGCGAGGAGGACCGGGTCGACCAGTTGTGGCACCTCATCGAGCGATAGCCGAAGGCACTCGGCTCACCCCACCGGTCCATTGGTGACAGGTGTCCCCGATTCGCCGACCTCGACACCGGGAGACCACCACCCGCCGCGGGTTCCGCACCGGAATCGGCCTGGCGCGTCCCCCCGAAGGGGCCTGAGAGCGAGGAGCCCGGCGCGCTGGGAAACCAGGCGCCGGGCTCCTTCGGGGGAGGGGGGTCTTCAGTTGTCGGACGCCGGACAGGGGTTCGGCGCCCGGGCTCTCAGCGGCCGAGACCGGCGATCAACGCCACCGCGTCCTCGCAGGTCGGGGGCAACTCCTCCACCCAGACCTCGACCGGGCCGGTCGGCGCGACGTGGGGGTCGACGGCCAGCCGGTCCGCGGCGAGCACCCGCAGGTTGAGCACGGCCCGCGGCAGGTGCCGGTCCCGGCGCAGCAGCACGCACGCCACCGACGACCCGATCGAGGCCACCGTCTCGCCACCGTCGAACACCTCCTTCAGCGCGTCGGCCAGCAGGGTCATCGCGACCACGCGCGACCACCCGGACGTGCGGGTCAGGTCGAGCGCCACGAACACCAGCACGTGGTCCTGGCGGCCGACGGCCCGCGCCTCCGCGTACACCTCGCGCAGCCTCGTGCGCAGGTAGGCGGGCGTGGCCAGGCCGGTCAGCGGGTTGTCCGCGGCGCAGGCCGCCGCACGCCTGCTCATCACGTCGCCCCAGCCCAGCGCGGTGGACCGCAGCATCGGCGACGGGATCGCGTCCACCCCCGGCGACACGATGCCCGTCGACCCCGGCGGCTCCGCCAGCACCGCGTGCAGCGCCGCCAGGTCGAGCAGCGTCTCCGCCAGCCCGGCGCCCGCCTCGGCGCGCGCGGCACCCAGCCGGTACAGCGCCGTGCTCACGTCCTCCTGGTCCAGCACCGCCCGGCACACCCCGTCCACCTCGGCCAACGGCCAGTCCGCCGGGAACGCCCAGCCGGCGGCCATCGTGGCCGTGCGCCACCTCGACCGCAGTGCCCGCGTCCCCTCGGCGCCGCCACGCCGTGCGACCGCTTCCCGAACATCCACCCGGATGCCTCCTCGACGTCGGTTTCGCCTACGAGACGTCGCCGCCACTCAGCCATGACGGCATTAAGTCCACCCAGTCGGGGGGTTCTGGGTGACGGTGTGCGACTCCGTAGGTCACACTGACGCCGCGCGAGGAGGGAAGAACACGTGGCGACCGTTCCTGCCGAAGTCCAGGGACCTAGCGATGCGGAGCTGATCGACTCCGTGCGCGCCGGGGACATCGAGGCCTACGGGCAGCTCTACGAACGCCACGTGTCCGCCGCGTACAACCTCGCCCGCCAGCTCTCCAGGTCCTCCGCCGAGGCCGACGACCTGGTCTCCGACGCCTTCGCGAAGGTCCTCGACACGCTGCGGGCGGGCCGCGGGCCCGACTCGGCGTTCCGCGCCTACCTGCTCACCGCGCTGCGCCACACCGCCTACGACAAGACGCGCCGCGACCGCAAGCTCGAGCTGGCCGACGACGTGGCCGAGGTCGCGCCCGAGGCGACCAGCGTGCCGTTCAAGGACACCGCGGTGGCCGGGCTGGAGCGGTCGATGGCGGCCAAGGCGTTCGCCCGGCTGCCCGAGCGCTGGCAGACCGTGCTGTGGCACACCGAGATCGAGGGCCAGTCGCCCGCCGAGATCGCGCCGCTGCTCGGTCTGACCGCCAACGGCGTCTCCGCGCTGGCCTACCGGGCCCGCGAGGGCCTCAAGCAGGCCTATTTGCAGGTGCACCTGGCCGAGACGCAGACCGAGCGCTGCCGTGCCACTGTGGAGCGGCTCGGCGCGTGGACGCGCGGCGGCCTGTCCAAGCGGGAGACCACGCAGGTCGAGGCTCACCTGGACGAGTGCACGGGCTCCTGCCGGGCGCTGGCCGCCGAGCTGGCCGACGTCAACGGCGCGCTGCGCGGCATCATCGCGCCGCTGGTGCTCGGCCTCGGCGCGTCCGGCTACCTCGCCGCGGCCGGCGCGGGCACCGCCAAGGCCGTCACGGTCGCCGCCGCGGGCACGGGTGGCGCGGCCGGCGCCGTCGCGTCCGCGCCGCGCCAGTTCCTCGTCGCCGGAGTCTCGGCCGCCGCCCTGGTGGTCGCGGTGGCGATCGGCCTGGCCTCCGGCGGCGAGCAGGAGGTGCCCGCGGCGCAGGCCGCCCCGGTGGTCACCACGCAACCGGCCCAACCGACCCAGCCGCCGCCACCCGTGCCGCCGCCTGCCGTCGTGCCGTCGCCGGAGCCCTCGCCCACGACCGAACCCGCGCCGACGACCGAACCGGCGCCCGCCCCGACCCCGCCGCCCACGACGACACCGCCCGCCGAACCCCAGCCCGAGCCGGCACCCGAGCCCACGCCGCCGAACCTGGTGCCGGTGGTGCCGAGCGGGTTCGTGCTGACGCCCGGCGAGGACCCGGTCGACGTGCCGATCACCGTGCGCAACGCCGGTGAGACGGCCTCGGAGCCGGCGAGCGCCGCCCTCGACCTGCCGCCGGGCATCCGGTCCGTCGGCCCCTCCGACTCGTTCGCGGGCGGGCGGCTCGTCCGGCTCGACGGCGCGGTCGACCAGACCGTGGCCTGCCCGGCCGGCACCGGCACGGTGACGTGCGCCACCGCGCAGGGCATCGCGCCCGGCGGCTCGGCGACGTTCGTGGTCCGGGTGCAGGCCGACCCGGACGCGACGACCGGCCGGATCACCGGCACGGTCACCGCGGGCGGCTCGCTGAGCGTGGCGATCGCGGTCGACGTCGAGGTGCGCCCGGTGCACGACGACCTGGAACTGCTGGTCCACCGGTGGCAGCACGGGTTCTGGGACCCGCGGCTGGACGTCAAGGCCACCAACACCGGCGGGCGGGCGGGCGACCTGCGCCTGGTCGTGGAGTCCGACCGGCACATCACGCTGGTCGCGCTGTGGCCCGGCTGCGACAGGTCCCGCCAGCGGGTGGTGTGCGAGGTGCCGCTGGCGCGCGGCGAGTCGTTCCGGCTGGCCGTCTGGGCGATCGGGTCGCCGCACCGCGAGGGTGTGGTGCGGGTCTCGGCGACCCTCGGCACGGCGGCCGAGCAGGTCGAGGTGCCGATCTCGCTGCGCCCGGGCCAACCGCACGAGCCCGAGCCGCCGGCCGGCACGCCGACGCGGACCACCGCACCTACCACCACCAAGTCGACGCCGCCCACGACGACGACCACCACCACCAGGTCGACCACACCGACGACCACCGAACCGCCGGTGACGACGACGACCGTCCCGTCGGCACCGACCACGGAACCGCCCGCGTCGACCACGACCACGACGGAGCCGACGACCGCCCCGACGACCACGACCCCGACCACGCCGCCGCCCACGCGCGGCGAACCGTGCCGACCGAGGCCGCCGTGGTTGCCGCCGAGCTGGGACGACCCGTTCCCCGGCCACTGCCGTACCCCTTCGTGATCGTTCGATCACGCGGGTCGGTAGCCTGCCCCGGTGCTGCCACTAGTGCGCAGGGTGTTGGGTCTCCTGCCGGAACCGGTCCGCTTCCTGATCAACAAGCACCGCGAGCTGATCCGGTTCGCCGTCGTCGGCGGCACGACCTTCGTGATCGACAACGGCGTCTGGTACGCGTTGAAGCTGACCGTCCTGGAGGACAAGGTCGTCACCGCGAAGGCCATCGCGGTGCTGGTGGCGGTCATCTCCTCCTACGTGCTGAGCCGCGAGTGGTCGTTCCACACCCGCGGCGGACGTGAGCGACACCACGAGGCCGCGCTCTTCTTCCTGGTCAGCGGCGTCGGCATCGGCGTCAACCTGCTGCCGCTGTACGTCTCGCGGCACGTGTTCGACCTGCACTCGGAGGTCGCCGACTTCGCCGCCGGCTCGGTGATCGGCATGCTCCTGGCCACGGGTTTCAAGTTCTGGGCGATGCGGAAGTTCGTGTTCCCCCAGGCCGACGCGCGGCCGTCGGTCCAGCCGCTGCACGTCGTGGCGGAATCCCGCGAAGTCGCCTGAACAGGCCTTTCACCCCGCTTTCCGTAGACTGCCGGGGTGTCCGTAGTCGAGAACGTCGTCCTCCGCCTGCCCGAACCGCTGCGCTCCCTGGCCCTCAAGCACCGGGAACTGCTGAAGTTCGCCGTGGTCGGCGGCACCTGCTTCGTGATCGACACGGTCATCTTCTTCGGCCTCAAGACGATCGTGCTGAGCGAGAACCCGGTCACCGCGAAGATCGTGGCGACGCTGGTGGCGACCATCGTGTCGTACGTGCTCAACCGCGAGTGGTCGTTCAAGACCAGGGGCGGACGTGAGCGAAGCCACGAGGCGGCGCTGTTCTTCCTCGTCAACGGCATCGGCATCGCGCTCAACTCGCTGCCGCTGTGGGTGTCGCGGTACCTGCTGCACCTGCAGGAGCCGCACGTGAGCAGGCTCGGCGAGGAGGTCGCCGACTTCCTCAGCGCGCAGGTCATCGGCACCCTGATCGCCATGGTGTTCCGCTGGTGGGGCTACAAGAAGTGGGTCTTCCCCGAGGCGGACTTCCGGCCGCGCCGCGTGACGCGGGCCTACGACCGCCCGGACGACGAGCAGGCGCCCGGGCACTCCTGACCGGCGGTCAGCGGCCTTCGGCCAGCACTCCCAGCGCGGCGTCGTGCAGGTGCCCGTTGCTGGTCAGCACGTTGCCCCCGTCGAACCGCGCCACGCCGCCGAGGTCGGTGAACCGGCCGCCTGCCTCCGTGACCAGCACCTGGAACGGCGCCACGTCCCACGCGTTCACGATCGGCTCCGCGGCCAGGTCGATCGCGCCCTCCGCGACCAGGCAGTGCTGCCAGAAGTCGCCGAACGCCCGGTTCTCCCAGCACGCGTCGACCAGCGCCAGGTACGCCTCGCGCGAGTGGTGCTCGACCCACGTGCCCAGGTGCGTGGTGGACAGGTAGGCGTCGGACAGCTCGCGCACCGCCGACACGGAGATCTCGCGCACGCCCGAAGCGTCCGACGTGTGCGCGCCGCCGCCCGCCGCGGCCCACCACCGACGGCCCAGCGCGGGCGCGCTCACCACGCCGACCACCGGCGCGCCGTCCACGACCAGCGCGATCAGCGTCGCCCACACGGGCACGCCGCGCAGGAAGTTCTTGGTGCCGTCGATCGGGTCGACCACCCACGCCCGGCCGTCGCCCGCCGTGCCGCCGCGTTCCTCGCCCGCGACCTGGTCGTCCGGCGCCTCCAGCGCGAGCACCGCGCGGATCGCGTCCTCGACCGCCACGTCGGCGTCCGTCACCGGCGTGCGGTCGGGTTTGCTCCCCACCACGAGGTCGCGGGAGCGGAACCGGGCGGTGGTGATCTTGTCGGCCTCGTCCGCGAGGCGGAGGGCCAGGGACAGATCTGCGCGGTGGTCGGGCACGCACGGGATCGTGCCACGCCTACGCTGGGAGTCGTGAGCGTGGTCTTGTTGGCCGAGGACGACCCGGCGATCGCCGAACCGCTGTCCCGCGCGTTACAGCGGGAGGGCTACCAGGTGCAGGTGGTCACCGACGGCCCCGGCGCGTTGGACGCCGCCACGCACAGCGGCATCGACCTGCTGGTGCTCGACCTCGGCCTGCCCGGGATGGACGGGCTGGAGGTGTGCCGCCGGCTGCGCGCGGGCGGTCGCGGCCTGCCCGTGCTGATGCTCACCGCGCGGTCCGACGAGGTCGACTTCGTCGTCGGCCTGGACGCGGGCGCGGACGACTACGTGGCCAAGCCGTTCCGGCTGGCCGAGCTGATGGCCCGCATCCGCGCGCTGCTGCGCCGGCGCGCGCCGGGCACGTTGGAGGTCAACGGCGTGCGCATGGACCTCGCCGCCCGGCGCGTCACCGTGGACGGGCTGGAGGTGCAGCTGGCGAACAAGGAGTTCGAGCTCCTGCGCGTGCTGATCCAGCGCGCGGGCCAGGTGGTGCACCGCGACGAGATCCTGTCCGAGGTCTGGAACGACCCGGAGCTCAAGAGCAGCAAGACCCTCGACATGCACATGTCGTGGCTGCGCCGCAAGCTCGGCGACGTGCGCTCGGTGGAGCGCCGCATCGCCACCGTGCGCGGCGTGGGTTTCCGCTTCAACACCGCCGACTGATGCGCAGCCGGATCCTGCGGGCCATCCTGCTCGCCGTCGCGGTCACCGGGTTCGCCCTCGGCCTGCCCCTCGGCTACACGGCGCTGCGGCTGGTGGAGGACGGCGCCCGCACCGACCTGACCGCGCGGGCGCAGCGGATCGCGGCGTCCATCGACGACCAGCTCGCGAGCGGCCGGCAGATCGACCTCGGACCGGTGGAGGTCGGCGTGCCGGAGGGCGGCCACCTCGTGGTGACGTCGGCCTCCGGGGTGCTCGAGTTCGGCCGCCGCCCCGGACCGGACCCGTTGTCGGTGGAGGTGCCGATCGCGCAGCAGGGCACGGTGCGGCTGGAGGTGTCGTCCGCGCCGATGCACACCGCGCAGTACCAGGTGGCGGCGCTGGTGGTGCTGCTGGTCGTGCTGTCGGTGAGCACCGGCACGGTGGTGGCCACGGTGACCGCCCGCAAGCTCGCCATGCCGTTGCGGCACGTGGCGGCGCGCGCGGCCCGGTTGGGCGCGGGTGACTTCCGGCGCGACGACCGGCGCCACGGCGTGCCGGAGCTGGACCTGGTGGCCGAGGCGCTCGACCGCTCGGCGGGCGCGCTGGCGCAGCTCGTGCAGCGGGAGCGGGAGCTGGTCGGCGACGTCTCGCACCAGCTGCGCAGCAGGCTGACCGCGTTGCAGCTCCGGCTGGAGGCGTTGGCGCTGCACCCGGAGCCGGACATGGCGGCCGAGGCGCGGGCGGCGTTGGAGCAGGCCGAACGGCTGGCCGAGGTGCTCAACGAGATGCTGGCCGCGGCCCGGGCCGCCCGCGCGGTGGGCGCGGAACCGCTCGACCTCGGCGCGGAGCTGACCGCCATCGCCGAGGAGTGGCGCGAGCCGCTGCGGCGGGCCGGGCGCGCGCTGCGGGTGAGGGTGCCGGACGGTCTGCTGGCACGCGCCACGCCCGCGCGGCTCCGGGAGGCGATCGGCGTACTGCTGGACAACGCGCTGCGGCACGGCGAGGGCCAGGTCGTCGTCTCCGCGCGCCGTGACGACGGGACGGTGGTCGTGGAGGTCGCCGACGGCGGCGCGGGCGTGCCGGACGAGTTGGCGCACCACATCTTCGAGCGCGGGGTGTCCGGCGGCGGGTCCACCGGCGTGGGGTTGGCGTTGGCGCGCGCCCTGGTGGACGCCGACGGCGGGCGGCTGGAGCTGTCGACCGCCCGGCCGGCGACGTTCGCGCTGTTCCTGCCCGTGCCGAAGGCCGAGGACGTGGTCGGCGTGAGCTGGCGGACCGACCTCACGCCCCGCTAGGCGCGGCCTCCGGCTGGGCTCCTCCGGCCTTGGCGTCCTCAGAGGGCTTGGCTTCCTCAGAGGGCTTGACGTCCTCGGGCTTGGCCTCCTGGGGCAGCACGCCGACCGCGCCGCGCACGACCTGAGCCCACACCAGGCGGCCGAACAGGTAGTGGCAGGCGACGTCCTCGCTGGTGAACGCGGCCCAGTCGTACCGGTTGCCCTGCTCGCGCCAGAAGACCTCGACGCCCTCCTCGGTCGGCAGCAGGCACCACGTGTTGTCGGCTTCCGCGCCGATCGACACGACCTCGGCGGGCACGCCGACCGCCAGCAGCCAGCCCTGGATCGACTCCGCGTTCATGCCATCTCCTCCAGGTAGCCCAGCGCGACCAGGTCGGCGACCGGGTAGGTGGCGCGGAAGCGGGCGCCGCCGCCGGGCTGGCCGAACCACTCGGCGGACAGGGTGAACCACACCGGCAGCACCTTGGCCACCCGGTAGCGGTGGTAGCCCGCGTCCACCAGCGCGGGCGGCAGCGAGCGCTCGGCGTAGGCCGTGCCGAGCTGGGACAGCACCCGGCCCTCCGGCCCGCCGAACCGGTCGAGCTCGACGCCGACCGCGAGCACGCCGGGCTGGCCCGCCTCGTAGCCGCCCTCGGGGAACAGCTCGCCGGGCGGCCAGGCGTACTCGGGCGGGTCGGCGCGGACCAGGAACCGGCGCTCCCAGTCGCGTTCGTGCATGCCCGCCAACGGGTCGTAGCCCGCCAGCAGCACGGGATCGGGCGCGACGCCGGGCGTGAGGGCCAGGCGCGGCCGGTTGACCGCGGGCACCGGGTCCGTCGACACCGGACCGGTCGGCTCCACGCCGGAGAGCCGTGACCGCAGCGCGTCCTGGCTCACCGCGCGCAGGTCGAGGCCGAACTGGGCGGAGGCGTCGACCAGGTGGCCGTCGGGGTGGCCCTGCGGCTCGAAGCGCAGGCCCGCCGCGAACGTCTCGTCCTCCGACGGCGGCGGCAGCTGGCGCGCGGGCTTCGCGCTGGGCGGCGGGAGCGTGCCGCCGGGGAACATGTGCAGCAGGAACAACGCCGCCGCTTCGGTGGTCGGCTGCGCGGTCGCCGCGGCCTTGACCGGTGGCGCGGGCGGGGTGTCGTCGGGTTCGGTCGGCAGGATCGCGGACGTGGCCCCGGCCGGCAGCGGCGGCGCGGTGGTGTCGCGACCGCCGAGCGGGACGGGGACGATCGCGAACGCGAGATCGCCGTCCTTCACCTGCTGGCCGACGGCGGCCAGAGCGTCCTTGAGGCCCTGCTGGACGTCCTTGAGCTCGGTCTTGGCCGCGCTGTCGCCCTTGGCCTGGCCCTCGCCCTTCGGCTGGACCTCCGCCTTGGCCTGGCCCTCGGCCTTCGCGGCGGCTTCGCCCTTGGCCTGAGCGCCCTGGTTCTGGTTCTGGCCTGCCTGACCCTGACCGGAGCCGGACTGGCTCTGGCCCGAACCCTGGCCCTGGCCCTGGCCCTGGCCCGCGGGAGTCTGGCCCGCCGGTGACTGACCGGGCTGGGGTTGGGCGGTTTGGGTGGCTTGGGCAGCGCGCGCTTCGGCCTTCGCCGCCGCCTGCTGACCCGCCTGCTGGCCGGGCGCCTGGGTGTTCGCGGCGGCGTTCGCGGCCGGGTTCTGCGCGACGGCCGCCGCCGCGGCCGCTGCCGCCGCCGGAGCCGCCGCGGGCCCGCCGCCGACGGACGGTCCGCTGAACGACGGTCCCTGCGGCCCGGCCTGGTTCGCGGCCGGAGCCGCCGGCTGAGCCGTCGCGTGCGGCGCTTCGGCGTGCGGGAGCAGCGGACGGTCCAGGACCGCCGCCGACGACTGGTTGACCGTGCCCTCCGGGCGCGTCACGGCGTCCACGACCGGTCCGGCGGCGCCGAGGACGGGGTTCACCACGTTGCCGAGCAGGTTGCCGACCGCGTTGCCCTGACCGGCCCCGTTGCCGGGTCCGCTGCCGGGTCCGTTTCCGGGTCCGTTTCCGGGCCCGTTGCCCTGGCCGGGCGCGTTGTCGGATCGGCCGGGCCCGTTGTCGTGGCCGGGGACCACGGTCTCGGCCACGCTCTGGACCGTCTCCGCCGCGCCCTGGACGGTGCGGCCGACCGTGTCGTCCACCGCGCCGCCGACGTCCTGGACGACCTCGCCCGCCGTGTCCAGCACCGGTTCCACCACGGCGGCCAGCGGCGGCGCGACGGTTTCCACCACGTCGACCACCGGCTCGGTCACCGCGTTCACCGTGTCGGTCACCGCGCCGACCAGGCCGCCGACCAGACCGGGCGCCTGGCCGTTGCCCGGGGCCGCGCCGGAGCCCGTGGGCAGCAGGGTTTCCACCAAGCCGGGCGGTTGGGCGCCCGGAGCGGCGGCGCCACCGCCGGCCGGGGCCTCGGACCCGCCGGGCAGCAACCCGTCGAGCAGACCACCGCCCTGACCCCCGCCCAGCAGACCACCACCCAGCAGACCGCCGCCGCCGGGCGAACCGCCTTGGGGCTGACCGGAACCCGGGCCCTGACCGGGGCCCGCGTCGGGCGCGTGCACGCCGGGGTTGGCGGCGACCGGTGGCTGGTGGCCGCCGATCTGCACGCCGCTGTCCAACCGCACCGCGCTGGTCAACGTGTCGGTCAGGTGGGCGACGTTCGCCGCCGCGCCGCGCAACGCCGTGTCCAGGCCCAGCAACGCCGTCGGGTGCCCGGCGTTCGCGGCCTGCTGCGCGGCGTCGCTGTTCTTCGCCAGGTTCACCAGCTCGCGCACCAGCTCGACCTTGGCCGCGCCGACCTGCTCGGCCGCGTGGTCCAACCGGTCGGCCGCCGCGTGGCAGCCGCGCAGCACGGCGTTCAGCGTGCCGTCCGGCGCGGTGAACTTGTTCCAGTGGCCGCGCGCCGCGTCACCGGTCGACCCGGTCATCGCGGTCAGCGCCTTGCCCGCGGCACCGTCGGACTCGCCCGCCAACGTGGACAGCTTCGCGCCCGCCTCGCGCCACGCGGTGGCGGACGCGCGCAGCTTGTCCTCGTCGGCCTGGGGCCACGACACCCCGGCTTTGGCGGCGACCTCGGCCAACTCGGCCGGCAGCTCGATCCCCATCACGGCCCCCTGAGTCAGATCGCGCCGAGCGCGTTGCGGTTGCCCTCTTCGACTTCGCGGTACGTGCGGGCCGTCTCGGCGAAGCGCTCCCCGACACCGCCGAACCCGGCGCTCAACCCGTTCAGCCCGCCCAGCACCTCGCCGGAGGGCTGGACGTGGCTCGCCGCGAAGCTCTGCCCGATCGCGTCACCGCCCCAGCACTCGCCGATCGAGCCGAGCACGCCGCCCAGCTCGCCCGCGATCTTCCCGGCGCGCTCGGCGAACGCGGCGAAGTCGTCGGCCCCCTCGGCGAGGCGGGCGAGGTCGGTCCGGAAGCCGGTCATCTCGTTCTCCTCGAAGCCTTGGCGTCGACGTCGGTCATCCACTCGCGCTGCTCGAAGTCCTCGTCGTCCTCGGCGGCGGGACGCCTCCGGGTCGGCTGCGGCGGCTGGACCTCCTCGGCACCGATCTCCCCCGGCCGCAGGTCGGCCGTGCCGCGCAACAACGCCTCGGGATCCGTGCCGGCGGGCAGCACCGGGGTCAACGTCCGGTAGGCGTCCTCGGTGGCCCTGGCCACCGCCTCCCGGGTGGTGCCCACGATCAGCTGGGCGAGCTGCGCCGGCCGCAGCCGGTACGCGTCGTCGCGCAGCTCCAGGTCGGTGAGCGTGCCCTTGGCGTCGACCACGACGGTCACCGAGCCGTCGGGACTGGTGGCCGACCCGGAGATCCGGGCCAGGTCGCGCTGCACGGACGCCAGCTGGTCGCGGCTGCGCCGGTAGTCGGCCAGCAACTCGTCCACCTGGGCGCGGTGATCGGTCGTCACGGCCACCTCCGGTCTTCAGCCGTCGCCGGGCATGGTCGTCGGTCGCGCGTTGGACGTTACGACCCCTACCCCGGTTCCCGCCCGTTCCGACGAAATCCCGGTGTGCACGGCGCGGTGCACCGTTCGGGCCAACGCCGAGCCGATCACCGACCGCGGCCCGCCGTACGGCTCGACCGGGCCGTCCAGCGGGCACAGCAGCACGACCGCGTCGGTGACCGTCCCGGTGCCCGGCACGCCCGCCTCGCCCAACGCCTGCGCCTTGGCCTCGGCGACCGTGGCGACCGCGTTGACCAGGGCCGCGTCCGCCAGTCGCACGGGCAGCACGCACACCGCGTTGATCGTGCCGACGTCGGGCAGCCCGTCGGCGGGCGGTCCGGCGGCCCACGTGGGGTGCGCGCCGATCCCGGTCGTCACCCACGACCGCACCCCGCCGTCGGCCTCCAGCACCGCGTCCCGCACGTCGACGGCGGTGAGCAGCCCGGTGCCGGGGCCGCGCAACCCGAGGTCGGCCGCGATCTCGGCGACGTGCGCGTCCGGGTCGAGGCGGGCGTAGTCCTTGGGCACGGTCGCGTTCAGCGCCCAGTGCCGCACGCCGAGCCCGCCGCCGTGCGGGCCGGACGAGATCGCCAGCACCGGCTTCGACAGCCGCCAGAGGAGGACGCCGGGGTGCCGTTCGATCACGTCGCGAGCCGCACGAGCGCCCGGTTCGCGCCGCGGCGCTCCACCAGCTCGAACCCCGCGTCGGTGAACATGCCGAGCGTGCCGTGGTACAGGTCGCCGGAGCCCTTCTTCGCACCGGCGGTGTCCACGGGGTAGCCCTCGACGGACCGCGCGCCGCCGTTGCGCGCGTACCCGACGGCGTGCTCCAGCAACACCGCGCCCAAGCCGCGTCGGCGGGCCGTGCGGTGGATGAAGAAGCACGTCACCGACCACACGTCGGTCAGGTCGTCGTCCACCGGCGCCGCCACCTTGGTGCGCGCCAACCGGGCGTAGCCGAGCCGGGGCGCGACCGCGACCCACCCGACCGGCCGGTCGTCGTCGTCGATCGCCAGCAACCCGACCGGCACACCGGACCCGACGCGGGAGCGCAGCAGCTCCTTGTTGCCCGCCGAACCGTTGGCCCGCATGTCGGCGTTGGTCTGGAGGAACCACGTGCACCAGCACCCGGACTGCGCGCCGTTGGGCCCGAACAGCTCCTCCAGCGACGGCCAGGTCTGCGGTGTCAGCTCGACCACCCGCACCGCGCTACCCCCGCAGCGCCCGGACCACCCGCGACGGGCTCGGCCGGCCCAGCCGTTCGGCCATCCACGCGCTGGTGTCGGCGAGCTTGTCCAGGTCGACGCCGTGCGCCACGCCGAGCCCGTCCAGCATCCACACCAGGTCCTCGGTGGCGAGGTTGCCGGTCGCGGACTCGGCGTAGGGGCAGCCGCCCAGCCCGCCCGCGGACGAGTCGATCGTGCGCACGCCCGCCTGCATCGCGGCCAGCGTGTTCGCCAACGCCTGCCCGTAGGTGTCGTGGAAGTGCACCGCGAGCCGGTCGACGTCGTCGAATCCGGCCAGCAGCGCGGTCACCTGGCCCGGCGTGGCCACGCCGATCGTGTCGCCCAGCGAGAGCTGGTCGCAGCCCAGGTCCAGCAGCCGCTTGCCGACGCCGACGACCTGCTCGCGCGGCACGGCGCCCTCCCACGGGTCGCCGAAGCACATCGACACGTACCCGCGCACCGCCAGGCCTTCGGCCTTGGCCCGGGACACGACCGGGTCGAACATGGCGAACTGCTCGTCCAGCGACCGGTTCAGGTTGCGCCGCGCGAAGGTCTCGGTGGCGCTGGCGAAGATCGCGACGTGGTCCACGCCCGCCCGCAGCGCCCGCTCCAGCCCGCGTTCGTTGGGCACCAGCACCGGGTAGCTCACGCCGGGCCGCTTGACCAGGCCGGCCAGCAGCTCCTCGGCGTCGGCCAGCTGCGGCACCCACTTGGGGTGCACGAAGCTCGTGGCCTCCAGCACCGTGCCGCCCGCGTCGGCCAGCCGGTCGAGGAACTCCAGCTTGACGTCGACCGGCACGACCTCGGACTCGTTCTGCAGCCCGTCGCGCGGTCCCACCTCCCAGATCGTCACGCGGTCGGGCAGACCGCCCGCGCCGACCGTGTCCGGCAGACCGACTTCACGCGCGCCCATCTGTGACCCTGTCCTCCGTCCGGTGGTCGTCGGCCGGGTTGTCGTTGATCTCCCGGTACAGCAGCGAGTGCACCTTCTCCACCCGCGGGATGTCGTCGAACTCCAACGGCTCGTCCGAGGCCGACTCGATGATCAGCGTGCCGCAGCCGAGCAGCCGGTCCACCAGGGTGTGCTCGAAGCGGACGCTGTTGACGCGGCCGAGCGGGATGTCCAGGCCGGTGCGCTTGAACACGCCGATCCGGTACATCACGCGCTCGCTGGTGATGATGAAGTGCGTGGTGCGCCAGCGGACGACCGGCGCCAGGGTCAGCCAGGCGACCAGCACCGCGACGATCACCGCGAGCGCGATCCAGGCGATCGACGCCCAGGCGAAGTCGGCCACCTGCACCGCGAGGTAGGCGCCGACACCGACCGCGACGAGCAGCACGAGCACCGGGACGACCAGCGTCTTCCAGTGCGGGTGCCGGTGGATCACGACGTGCTCGCCGGTGCTGAGCAGGTCGTCCGGGTAGGCCACGACGGTCCCTTTCGGTGGCTCGGCTCGCCTCGGGTGCGGCTCGCCTCACCGTACCCGGAGGTGCACCACGTCCCCGGCGGAAACGGAGTGGTCGGCGCCCGCGTGGTCGCGCACCACCAGCGTGCCGTCGGTCTCCAGGTACCGGGCGGTGCCCAGCAGCGACTCGCCCCTGGCCAGCTCCACCCGCACCTGGCTGCCGAGCGTGGTGCAGTGCCGCCGGTACTCCTCGCGCAACGACGGCTCGTCGCCGTCCGCCCGCCGCCACTGCTCCTCCAGCGCGGCCAGCTCGCGCAGCAGCGTGATCGCCACCTCGGTGCGGTCCAGCGGTCCGGCGTGGTCCTCGAGGCTGGTCGGCAGCAGGCCGCCCGCGCCGGGCTCGACGTCCTCGGGCAGCTTCGCCACGTTGAGCCCGATGCCGACGACCACCGCCTGCGCCACGCCCGCGCTGGTCTCGGCCAGCACGCCCGCCGCCTTGGCGTCACCGACGAGCAGGTCGTTCGGCCACTTCAGGGACGCCTCGACGCCGACGCTCCGGGCCGTGCGGACCAACGCCACGCCCGCGAGCAGCGTCACCCACGGCAACCGGGCCGGTGAGACGTTGGTCGGGCGGAACAGCACGCTCAGGTACAGGCCGCCGGCGGGCGACGTCCAGCCGCGGCCCCGGCGACCCTGCCCCGCGGTCTGCCGTTCGGCGATCAGGACGGTGCGGTCGTGCGCGCCCCGGCTCGCCGCGTCACGCAGGTCGTTGTTCGTGGAACCGGTCTCGGCGACGACGTCGACCGTCGCGTAGGGGCCGATGAGGGCGGAGCGGAGGGCGGTGGCATCCAAGGTCACGGCACGCACCTTAGGAGCGACGACGCCGGCCCGCAGGGTCCGCGGGCGACCGCGGGTCCGCGCCGGAGGTCGCGACCCGCCCCACGCGCTTGTCGGAGCGGTGTGGATCGTGGGGCGGGTCGCGTGGACAAGCCTGCAACCTCCACCGCGCTGGAGGTCAACTCCGGCGTCCAGTGACCTGGGCTACTACGCCACGCGCGGACGTTACCGGCTGGTTAAGCTGCGGCGCTATGAGCAGTGCGACCGCCCCCGACGGCGAGGAGCCGGACGTCCACACCACGGCCGGGAAGCTCGCGGACCTCTACCGGCGCAACGAGGAGGCCGTGCACGCCGGTTCGGCGCGCATGGTCGAGAAGCAGCACGCCAAGGGCAAGAAGACGGCCCGCGAGCGCATCGGGCTGCTGCTGGACCCCGGCTCGTTCGTCGAGCTGGACGAGCTGGCGCGCCACCGCTCGACCAACTTCGGGCAGGAGCGCAACCGGCCCTACGGCGACGGCGTGGTGACCGGCTACGGCACCGTCGACGGCCGCCCGGTGTGCGTGTTCAGCCAGGACGTCACGATCTTCGGCGGCTCGCTCGGCGAGGTGTACGGCGAGAAGATCGTCAAGGTCATGGACCTGGCGATCAAGACCGGCCGGCCGATCATCGGCATCAACGAGGGCGGCGGCGCGCGCATCCAGGAGGGTGTCGTCTCGCTCGGCCTCTACGGCGAGATCTTCCGCCGCAACGTGGCCGCGTCCGGGGTCGTGCCGCAGATCTCGCTGATCATGGGCGCGAACGCGGGCGGGCACGTCTACTCGCCCGCGCTGACCGACTTCGTGGTCATGGTCGACCAGACCTCGCACATGTTCATCACCGGCCCGGACGTGATCAAGACCGTCACCGGCGAGGACGTCGGCTTCGAGGAGCTCGGCGGCGGGCGCACGCACAACACCAAGTCCGGCAACGCGCACTACCTCGGCGACAACGAAGAGGACGCCATCTCCTACGTCAAGGAGCTGCTCTCCTACCTGCCCGCCAACAACATGTCCGAGCCGCCCGTCTTCGACGCCCCGGACGACGTGGTGCACGGCTCGGTCGAGGACTCGATCACCGACGCCGACCGGGAGCTCGACACGCTCATCCCGGACTCCGCCAACCAGCCGTACGACATGCACGAGGTCGTCACCCGGGTGCTGGACGAGGGCGAGTTCCTGGAGGTCCAGCCGCTGTTCGCGCCGAACATCCTGGTCGGCTTCGGCCGGGTGGACGGCCACTCGGTCGGCATCGTGGCCAACCAGCCGACCCAGTTCGCGGGCTGCCTGGACATCGACGCCTCGGAGAAGGCGGCGCGGTTCGTGCGGACCTGCGACGCCTTCAACATCCCGGTGCTGACGTTCGTGGACGTGCCCGGCTTCCTGCCCGGCACCGACCAGGAGTGGAACGGCATCATCCGGCGCGGCGCGAAGCTGATCTACGCCTACGCCGAGGCGACCGTGCCGCTGGTCACCGTGATCACCCGGAAGGCCTACGGCGGCGCGTACGACGTGATGGGTTCCAAGCACCTGGGCGCGGACATCAACCTGGCGTGGCCGACGGCGCAGATCGCGGTCATGGGCGCGCAGGGCGCGGCGAACATCGTGCACCGCAAGGCGCTGGCGAGCGCGGCGGCCGAAGGCGAGGACGTGGACGCGCTTCGGGCCCGTTTGCAGCAAGAATACGAAGATGCCCTCTGCAACCCTTACGTGGCGGCCGAACGCGGCTATGTTGACAGTGTGATCCCTCCCTCTTTCACGCGTTCGTACGTCGCCAGGGCGCTGGCGGTGCTGCGCGACAAGCGCGAGGTGCTGCCGCCCAAGAAGCACGGGAACATCCCGCTGTGAGCGCCGCGCCGCACCTCCGGGTGGTGCGAGGCAACCCGGACGACGTCGAGTTGGCCGCCGTGACGGCGGTCGTGGTGGGCCTGGCAACGGCCGGCGGTCCCACCGAGGACGACGCACCGCGCCGGTCGGCGTGGTCGGACAAGTCCAGGCAGGTGCGACGACCTCTGCCGCACGGCCCCGGCGCGTGGCGGGCCTCGACCCTGCCGGGCTGATGTGCTGTGTTGGATAGCCGCTGCTCCGCAGACGGCGGCTCGGACGCCCGGAAGTCGGTCGTTCGCGCCCTCATTACCCGACGATCGAAGAGCGTGATCGCCGGGTAATGAGGACTCGAACGACCGACGCGTCCTCGCGTGGTGGTCAACCGTGCCCGCGACGCCGGCGAACGCCGCCGGTGGTTCCCGGCTCGGGCTAGCACTCCACGCGGCGGGAGTTGACCTGGGCGCCGTCGCCGAGCACCGAGACCTCGCGGCAGCGGGTGCCGTCCGGCACGTGCAGGCGCACCCGCATCCACATGGTGCCGACGCCGACCCGCGCCTCCAGCACCTCGACGCCCTTCGCGGCCACCGCCGAGGGCACCTCGTCGAGCCGCCGCAACGCCCGCGCGATGGACGTCACCTGGTCCATCACCTCGGACTCGACGCGGTCGCTGCCGTTCGCGAACGGCCAGAACGGCACGCCGTACCCGACCGGGTCCGTCGACACGACCCGGCCGGTCAGGACGAGGACCAGGACGGCCGGCGCCGCCCAGAGCCACCGGTACCGGCCTCGACCCCGGTCGTTCCGGCGGACCACCAGAGCCAAGCGCTGCACAACCCCGAGGCTGCCGAACCCCGTGACGGCGCGCATCGGTAGTTCTACGCACCGCGTGCGCCACGGCCTCCCGAAGTCACCTGATCAGGGGTTTCCGGTTCGGGATCGCGCACGAGTCCCGCGGCGCCCACCACCCGGCCGCCTTCCGTTCGGGCGTCCGCGGGCCGCGCCCTAGGCTGGACGTCGTGCGCTTCGTCCTCGCCTCCCAGTCCCCCGCCCGCCTGGCCGTGCTGCGTGCCGCCGGCGTCGAGCCGGTCGTCCGCGTGTCCGGCGTCGACGAGGACGCGCTGGCCGCCTCCCTCGCCGACCCGACCCCGGAAGAGCTGGTCACGGCCCTGGCGACGGCGAAGGCCGAGGCGATCGCCCGGGACGAGGACGACGACGCGGTGATCGTCGGCTGCGACTCGATGCTGCGCACCGCCGACGGCGAGGTGAACGGCAAGCCCGGCACGGTCGAGGTCGCGCGCGAGCGGTGGAAGAAGATGGCCGGCACCACCGGCGCCCTGCTGACCGGGCACGCCGTGCTGCGGATGAGCGGCGGGCGGGTCGTGGCCCGCGCGGTCGGGCACGAGACGACGCTGGTCCGGTTCGGCCGCCCCACCGACGACGAGCTCGAGGCGTACCTCGCGACCGGGGAGCCGCTGGGGGTCGCGGGCGCGTTCACGCTCGACGGCCTGGGCGGCTGGTTCGTGGACGCCATCGACGGCGACCCGTCCAGCGTCATCGGCATCAGCCTGCCGCTCACACGCGGGCTGCTGCGTCAAGTGGACGTCGCGGTGTCCGACATCTGGTAGCCGTTGTCACATTTTCCCTGATCCGGGAAGCTCGACGAAGGGCTTTCGCGTTGGGGGAGCTGTGGGTGAACTGCTGACGCGCCGCCGTCACATCGACTTCGGGCGCAGGACGAACACGGGTTGTCGCGGCTGACGCCGCCCCCGTCGTCCACCCCTGCGCAGCCAACCCGGAGCAGTCGTGTCGTTCGTCCGCAGTTACAAGAAGCCGAAGGTGTTCGGCTTCACCGTCCTCGCCGCGCTCGTCCTCGGCGCCCTGGCGGGGTACGTCGCCAAGAGCACCGGCCAGGAGTGGCTCACCACCACCCTCGGTTCGATCGGCGACGTCTTCACCAGCCTCCTGCAGTTCACCGTCATCCCCCTGGTGTTCACCGCGATCGTGGTGGGCATCACGAGCCTGCGCAGGCTCGGCAGCTCGCGCGCCGCGCGGCTGGGCGGGAAGACGCTGCTGTGGTTCGCCATCACCTCCCTCATCTCCGTGCTCATCGGCCTGGCCATCGCGTTGATCTTCAAGCCGGGCGCGGGCGTGCAGGTCGAGCCGTCCGCGGCGGCGGTGGAGAAGCTCGCCGCCCGTGACCCGGGCTCGTGGGGCACGCTGCTGGAGACCTTGATCCCGTCCAACCTGTTCAGCGCCTTCACCGAGGGCGAGGTGCTCCAGGTCGTGTTCGTCTCGGTGCTGGTCGGCTTCGCCGCGTACGCGCTGGGCGAGAGGGCCACGCCGTTCGTCGCGCTGACCCGCTCGGCGTTCGACCTGATCCAGAAGATCGTCGGCTGGATCGTGCTGCTCGCGCCGATCGGCGTGTTCGGCCTGATCGGCACGGCCTTCGCGACGTACGGCAACTCGTTCGTCCAGCCGCTGTTCTCGCTGATCGCGTCGGTGTACGGCGGGGCGCTGCTGGTGCTGTTCGTGGTGTACCCGCTGCTGCTGCGGTTCGTCGGCCGGGTGTCGCCGGTGACGTTCTTCGCCAAGGCGTGGACCGCGATCCAGTTCGCGTTCGTGTCCCGCTCGTCGGGCGCGACGCTGCCGTTGAGCAGGCAGACCGCCGCCAACCTCGGCGTGGACGACGACTACGCGTCGTTCGCCGTGCCGCTGGGCACGACCACGAAGATGGACGGTTGCGCCGCCGTGTACCCGGCCGTCGCCACGGTGTTCATCGCGAACCTGTTCGGCGTGCAGCTGGGCGTGTGGCAGTACGTGGCGATCGTCGCGGTCGCCGTGTTCGGCGCGCTGGCCACGGCGGGCACCACCGGCTGGTTCACCATGCTGACGCTGACCCTGGGCGCGGTGAACATGCCGCCGGAGGTCATCGCCACCGGTGTCGCGGTCGTCTACGCGATCGACCCGATCCTGGACATGGTCCGCACGGCCACCAACGTGACCGGCCAGATCACCGTCCCGGTCCTGGTCGCCCGCTCCGAGGGCCTGCTGGACGACGAGGTCCTCAACACCCCGAGCGACCCGCCCCTGCTGACCACCACCCCCACCCGCGAGCCCGTCCCCGCCTGACCGCTCGACCCACCCGACCTGGACGTAGGACACGCTCGTTCGCGAGTCCTACGTCCAGGTCGCGCGCGTCCTGCGTCCGGGACCCCTCACGCGCCGCAGTGGCGCAGGTCGGACGGGTCCGGCGTGACGGTCGGCCAGCCCGGCAACGACTCCGCCTCGCGCACGACCGGCGTGCACCCCAGCTCGCCGCCGTTGCCGGCGATCGAGAACACCTGCGCGAACCACCGCGAGCAGTCCACGCCCGCCTGGCACGCCCGCTGCACGGCCACCACGTCCGCGACCGCGTCGTGGTCCACGTCGTGCAGCGCCAAGTACGCCCCGCTGGCCACGTACGGCACCTGCGCCCGCGACCACGCGCCCGACCTGCGCACCAGCACCTCCCCGAGCACCTCGCCGCCGACCTCGCCCCGCACCAGGCACACCGCGACCTCGGCGTCGACGCACTGCAACGACGATTCGTCGATCCGGGCGCCCGAAGTGGCGATGGTCAACTCGAAGATGTTCGGCCCGGACGCCCCGCTGGTCCTGATCCGGCCCACGCCCTCGCCGACGACCAATTCCACTGAATCGACACCGACCTCCTGTTTCACCACCGAACGGCACGCCGTCGCGCCGCACCGCAATTCGTCCTGCGGCGTCACGGCGTCGGGGTCGGTGGCCGCGGTCGGGCGCAGTGACCAGGCCATGACCAGTCCCGCGACGGTGATGAGCACAGCTGCGCAAGCTGTCAGAAGCGCGGCGGCGGGCGGGCGTGTCACGATTTCCGATTGTTCCACCCAAGCGTGAGCTGTCTCTCGGTCTCCGGGTACTGACGGGTCACTAAACTCCGAACCCATTGCCGCTCAAAGTCCCAGCGTTGCCAGGAGGTAGGACGTCGTGTCGCTGCGCAAGGTCCTCGTCGCCAACCGCGGTGAGATCGCCGTCCGGGTCATCCGTGCCTGCCGGGACGCCGGCCTGACCAGCGTCGCCGTGTACGCCGACCCGGACCGGGACGCCCCGTTCGTCCGGCTGGCGGACGAGGCGTTCGCCCTGGGCGGCAGCACGCCCGGGGACAGCTACCTGTCCATCGACAAGCTCCTCGACGTGGCCAAGCGCGCGGGCGCGGACTCGGTGCACCCCGGCTACGGCTTCCTGTCCGAGAACGCGGACTTCGCGCAGGCGGTGCTGGACGCGGACCTGATCTGGATCGGGCCGACCCCGCAGGCCATCCGCGACCTCGGCGACAAGGTCACCGCGCGGCACATCGCGATGCGCGCGGGCGCGCCGCTGGTCCCCGGCACCAAGGACCCGGTCTCCGGCCCGGACGAGATCATCGCGTTCGCGCGGGAGCACGGTCTGCCGGTCGCGATCAAGGCGGCGTTCGGCGGCGGCGGTCGCGGCCTCAAGGTAGCGCGCACGCTGGAGGAGATCCCCGAGCTGTTCGACAGCGCGGTGCGCGAGGCCGTCACGGCGTTCGGCCGCGGCGAGTGCTTCGTCGAGCGGTACCTGGACAAGCCGCGGCACGTCGAGGCGCAGGTCCTGGCCGACCAGCACGGCAACGTCGTCGTCGTCGGCACGCGCGACTGCTCGTTGCAGCGCCGCCACCAGAAGCTGGTCGAGGAGGCGCCCGCGCCGTTCCTGACCGACGAGCAGCGGGCCGAGATCCACCGGTCGGCGCGCGCGATCTGCAAGGAGGCCGGCTACCACGGCGCCGGCACGGTCGAGTACCTGGTCGCGGTGGACGGCACGATCTCGTTCCTCGAGGTCAACACCCGCCTCCAGGTCGAGCACCCGGTCAGCGAGGAGACCGCGGGCGTCGACCTGGTGCGCGAGCAGTTCCGCATCGCCGCCGGCGAGGTGCTGCGGTTCACCGAGGACCCCACCCCGCGCGGCCACTCGATCGAGTTCCGCATCAACGGCGAGGACGCGGGCCGCAACTTCCTGCCCGCGCCCGGCACCGTCACCACGTTCACCTCGCCGTCCGGTCCCGGTGTCCGGGTGGACGCGGGCGTGGAGAGCGGCACGGTCATCGGCGGCCAGTTCGACTCCCTGCTCGCCAAGCTGATCGTCACCGGCGAGGACCGGACGCAGGCCTTGGAGCGGGCACGGCGCGCGCTGGACGAGATGGTGGTCGAGGGCATGGCGACCGTGCTGCCGTTCCACCGCGCGATCGTGCGCGACCCGGCGTTCGTCGGCTCCGAGGACGGCTTCACCGTGCACACGCGGTGGATCGAGACCGAGTTCGACAACACCATCGCGCCGTTCGCCGACGGCGCGGAGGCCGAGGAGGACGAGCCGCGGCAGACCCTGGTGGTCGAGGTCGGCGGACGTCGGCTGGAGGTCTCGCTGCCCGGTGACCTGGCGTTCGCCGGCGGTGGTGGCGCCGGTGGCGCGGCCAGGGCGGGTGTGAAGGCCAAGCCGCGCAAGCGGGGCGGCGGCAAGGGCGGCGCGGCGGTCTCCGGCGACGCGGTGGCCGCGCCCATGCAGGGCACGATCGTCAAGGTCGCGGTCGAGGACGGCCAGCAGGTCGAGGCGGGCGAGCTGATCGTCGTGCTGGAGGCCATGAAGATGGAGAACCCGGTCACCGCGCACAAGTCCGGCGTGGTCACGGGGCTGTCCGCCGAGCCGGGCGCGGCGGTCACCCAGGGCACGGTCCTCTGCGAGATCAAGGAATAGGCTCACCTGTGTGAGCGAGCGGGACATCCGGATCGGCGACGCGGAGCGTGAGCACGCGCTCGAACTGCTCGGCACGCACCTCGGCGAGGGGCGGCTGAGCGTGGACGAGTACGGCGACCGCTCCGCCCGCGTCGCCACCGCGAAGACCCGGGGCGACCTGTACGCGTTGTTCGGCGACCTGCCCGCGCCACGGCCGCGGTTCCCGCAGGTCGAGCCGCCGGAGACCCGGTCGCCGGTGTCCGCCCGGCGCACCGCCCCGCTCGAGTTCCGGGTCGGCAGCGCGGCGGTCACGGCGGTCGCGATCGTCAGCGTGGCGTTGTTCTTCCTGGCCAAGACACCGCTGGTGTTCCTGCTGATCCCCGCGGCGATGCTGCTGATCGGCCGGATGGGCAGGCGGTGAGCGCGCCGTCGCTGCTGCTGCTCGACCTGGACGGCGTGCTGCGGCGGTTCCCGCCGGACGGACCGGTCGAGGACGGTTTCGGCCTGCCGCGCGGCACGTTGGCGCGGGTGTCGTTCGCCCTGGCCGGTCCCGCGACCGCCGGCCGTGCCACGGACGAGGAGTGGCGCGCGGCCGTGCGGGAGCAGCTGGTCGTCGAAGGGCTCTCACCGGCGCGCGCGGCGGGCGCGGTGGCGGCGTGGACCCGGACCGGCGAGGTGATCGGCGAGGCGCTGGACCTGGTGCGGCGGGTCCGCAAGCGGTGCCGGGTGGCGTTGCTTTCCAACGCGACCGACCGGCTGCCGCGCGACCTGGCGGAGCTGGGGCTGGACCGCGAGGTCGACGCGGTCGTGTCGTCCGCGCGGCTGGGGGTGGCCAAGCCCGCGCCCGAGGCGTTCCGGCGCGCGTTGCGGGTGCTGCAGCACTCGCCGTCGGGGACGTTGTTCTGCGATGACAACGCGGTGAACGCGGAGGCGGCGCGGACGATCGGCATCGACGCCGTGCACACGCCGGACTTCCCCGCGTTGCACGAGGCGCTGTCGTCGCGCGGCTTGTTGGACGACGGCGTCGGCACGGGTCCGCCCGGGACCGCGGGTCCGTTGTTGCTGGTCCTGCACGACCGCGACGACGCGGAGGAAGCCGCGCGGGAGCTGGCGGCGGCCGGGTGGTCGCCGTGCGCGGTGCACAAGGACGTGCTGGCCGGAGAGGACGACCTGGAAGACGCCGACTGGGTCGTGGAGTTGACCACCGGTCCCGACGACCGGCTCGCGTCCGCCCACCGCGGCCTGCTCGACGAGCTGGCCGGGCGGTACGACGGGTTCGTCACGGACTGATCCCCCGGCGCTCGCGAGGTCGCGTCGGCAGGTCGAGCCTGATTTCGCGGCGATCACGCTTTACTATCGTCGCGAAACCAGCCTGCCGACTTCCGGGCGACCTCGCCCGTCCGAGCGGAGCGAGGACGATTCGGCATGGAGGCCGTCGAGATCAACGCGGGGGAGTTCTACCTGCGCCGACTCCGCGTGGACGACCGCATCGACGACCGGCCGGCGTTGGTGGGCGGTGGCCTCTGCCCCGACCTCGACGCGGCCGGCGCGCACATCGCCGAACGCGCGGACCAGTGGCACACCGACGAGTCCTGCTCCTGGGCCGTGTGCGACCAGCTCACCGGCACGGCCGTCGGCGAGATCTCCCTGTCCAGCACCGGTGAGCTGCACTGCTGGATCACGCCCGACCTGCGCGGCAAGGGCATCGCGACGCACGCGACCGGCGCCGTGCTGCGGTTCGGCTTCGGGTTCCTCGACCTACCGCTGATCACCGCCAGACCCCCGGACGACGCGGCCCGTCGCGTGGCCGAGAAGTGCGGCTTCACAGCCGAGGGTCCACTTGGCGTGTGGACCCGGCTACGGTAGGTGTCCATGAGGGCTGCTCGGGTGCTCACCGCCACGCTCTGCGCGTTGGCGATGGCCTCCTGCACGCCCGTTCCGGACAAGAAGGCCGACGGCCGGGTCGACGAACCGCTGCCCGTCGCGACGACCACCGTGCCGTCGTTGCCACCGCGACCGCGGGAGGTGCGGTTGGACGACGTCGACCCGTGCGCCGTGCTCTCACCCGAACAGCGCATCGCGCTGAGCCTGGACAACCCGCCGAGCGCATATGTGGAAGCGAGCTTCGGCAACGCGAAGGCGTGCACCATGCGCAGCAACATCAGCGGGAACGTCGTCCGGCTGGCGCTCGTCACAGTCGAGGGCGTCGGCGTGTGGCTCAGCGAGAACGCGCAGGTGCACGCCGAGCAGACCACGGTGGCCGGTTTCCCCGGCCTGACCGTGCGGACGCCCGGCATGGACAACGTGTGCAACGTCGAGGTGGACGTCGCGGAGGGGCAGTTCCTCGACGTGATGTTCCGCGACGGCGGTAACGAAACGGCGGCCAAGCAGGACACTCTGTGCCAAGGGGCGCAACGGGCGGCAGAAGCGGCGGTAGCCGGTTTGCTGCAACGGCGCTGATCCACGCGGGGGATGTGCGCTCCACCCACTCCCCGCTGTCGGACCGGGTGGCTAGAGTGACCTTGCGCGAGAACGGAATGGCGCGACGGGAACGAGGAAGGCGGGAGGTTGTCCATGCCGTCGGAAGACCACGGCCACGGCGCTGACACGGGCTCACCACCGCCCCTGTCGCACACCTTGAACGTCGAGCCCAGCGCGATCCCGAGCCTGCGCAACGCGTTCGCGGGCGCGTTGTCGAAGCTGGACGAGCAGATCGAGCAGGCGATCACCGAGGTCAGGGTCCGCCCGTGGGCGGGCGACCCGGTGAGCCAGGACGCCGCGGAGCGGTTCAACGAGCGGTCGCTCGAATCGGGCGACTCGGCGCTGATCGCGTTGGAGAACTACCAGCGGCAGCTCAAGTCGGCCATGGACGCGCTCACCCTGGTCGAGCAGCAGTACCAGTCCATCGAAGAAGACAACACCGGGTTGATGGGACAGCAGGGCAGCCGCTGAGCGCCCGGCGCAGGCAAGGGGAGCGTTCATGCCCGATGGACACCGCTGGAGCGGGTACAGCCACGAAGAGCTGTACGAGCAGATCAACTCGGGGCCGGGGCCCAAGGCCTCGCACGCCTCGATGGAGCGGTGGCAGGGCGTCTCCGCCGCGTTGACCGAGATCAACGCCGAGCTGCACAGCGGCGTGCTGAAGTCCGGCGCGTCCTGGGAGGGTTCGGCCGCGGACAAGGCGCGGATGGGCATCAACCCGCTGGCCGCGTGGGCGGACGACGCCCGTGCCGGCGCGGAGGTCATGCGCATCTCGGCCGAGCTGCAGGCGGACTACATCGCCAAGGCGCGCGCCGACATGCCGCCGCCGGTGAAGGTGACCGCGGAGGAGCCGAACCTGCTCGTCAGCGCGTTGACCAACCTGGTCGGCGGGCAGACGGACTTCGAGCAGCAGGAGAAGGCGCGCAACGCCGCCGAGCAGCGGGCGCGCGAGGTGATGACGACCTACGCCTCCAGCACCGTGTCGAACACCAGCACGTTGGGGCAGTTCCACCAGCCGCCGCAGTTGGTGATCAACGCGCCCGAGGTGGTGCGCAACGACTCGGCGGGCGTGTCCGGTCCCGGTTGGGGTTACGGCGGTCCGCGCGGTGGGCGTGGCGGCGGTCGGGGCGGGGGGCGCGGCGGTCGCGGCGGGTGGCGCGGCGGCTACTCGCCTCAGCGTCCGGCGCCGCAGCCCTCGTTCGGCGGTTCGACGGGCACGGCGTCCGTCGGGACGTCCGGTTCCACCAGGACTTCGTCGGCGGCGTTACCGGCGTCCGGGTCGGGTTCGGGGGTGTTCGGGCCCGGTGGTGTGGTCGGCGGTGGCGGTGCGGGTGGTCAGCAGGACAAGGACCGGCGCAAGGCCTCGTCGTCTTCGTCTTCTTCGTCGTCGTCCTCCGACACGACGAACGGTCAGCACGCCGCCGGCGCCAACCAGCAGTTGCTCCCGGGTGCGCCCGGTGGGCCGTTGCTGCCCAGCGGCACGACGTCGGTGAGCTCGGTGGAGATCGGGGCGTTCGCGGCGAGCACGCAGCACGCGGCGACGGCGGGGCCGGGCGGGTCGACGGGCTCGATGCTCGGCGCCGGCGGCCAGGTCGGCGGCCAGGACACCGTGCACAAGCGCAGCGTCCCGGCGCCGGCGCAGCCCGCGTTCGACCCGTTCGGCGGCCTGGGTGCGGCTCGTGGCGCGGAAGAGGAAGAAGATGCCACGCACGACGCAGCCGACTACCTTCGGCAGACGGACGACATCTACGGCATTGGCGGGATCATCTCGCCTCCGGTGATCGGGGAGAGCACCACCCACTGATGACGACGTTCGGCTTGGACTTGGGCAGCAACGACCTGCGCGAACCGGTGACGATCTCGGCGCTGGAGTTCGACGTGCTCTGGGAGCACCTGCGGCTGGAGACCATGCCGCTGGTGCTCAAGGTGCCGTCACCGGGCAAGACGCACGCGGAGCGGGCCGAGCTGGAGCGGCAGGCGTGGGGCGGGCTCGACCGTCGCGGGTTGGGCCGGCCGGTGTCGCTGGACCCGATGCTGGAGGACCTGCTGCACCTGCTGAACCGGCCGCAGCAGGAGGTGGACGGGCGGTTGTGGCTCGGCCACAGCGTCCGCGTGCTGGCGGCGGCCAAGGGCCAGTCCGGCGTGCTGGCGGTCCTGTCCCACGACCAGCTGACCCTGCGCCCGGCGTCCGCCGAGGGCCTCCCGCGCGAGGCCCTGTCCGTGCTCCCGCCGCTGGCCGCGGGCCCGGGCCACTCCGTCACCCTGCCGAGCGCGGACCTGGACGCCGCCGCGGCCCAGGCCAACACCGCGGACGACCTTCAGCAGGCCCTCTTGGCGCGCGGCATCCGGCAGGAGGACGCCCGCACCCTCGCCGACATGTTCCGCGACGCGGGCAACCGCGGCCAGTTCGGCGCCGCGAGCCGTGACAAGTGGGGCAAGCGCGTCCGCCAGGAGCACGTCGTGTCGTTCTTCGACAACCCCCACGGCCGCTACATCCAACTCCGCCGGGCGACCCCGGGCCAACAACCGTGGAGCACCGTCTCCCCCGTCGACGCCCGCCGCCTGATCCAACACCTGGAATCCCTGACCAGCGCCTGAGCGGCGGGTCGAACCCCAGGACGGGCGAGTTCAACGCTCCCGGACCGCCACGGGGCACACCCGCGCGCCCGCCTGAGCTCGGCGGTCCCGGACGTCGGGCTCGCGCGTTCGAACGTGGCACGCCCGGGGCCCGCGCGCTCGACGCTCGGGCCCCGGGCGTTCGACACGCCGGGCCCAGGTGTTCGACGCGCGTGGGGTCAGGGGCCGATGCCTTGGCAGGGGCGCGTGCGGAGGTCGGAGACGTAGTCGTCCGGGGCGCCCGCGGCTTCGGCGGCGTCGGCGACGACGCCGATGTAGCGGGCCGAGGGCAGACCGCCCTCGTAGGCGTCCAGGACGTAGAGCCAGGCGGTCACCGAACCTTCCAGGGTCTGGACGCGCAGGCGGATCTTCTTGTAGAGCCCGAGGGCGCCTTCCCAGCGGTCGAGGCGGGACTCGTCACGCGGGCTCACGTCGTAGAGCACGCAGAACACCTGGGAGTCGGGGTCCTCGACGATGGTGGCGAGCGCGCCCTCCCAGCCCAGGTCCTCGCCACCGAACGTCAGACGCCATCCGGCGAGCCACCCGGTCCCCGCCATCGGGGAGTAGGGGGCTCGCTCCATCATCTGGTTCGGGTCCATGTTGGACCCGTACGCGGCATAGAGCGGCACGACGACAGCCTAGCGACCTCGCGATCACCGCGAGGTACCAGAAGACCGGACGACACACCCCGACACCCGACCGCGTACGGTTACCAGCGGCTGCAACCGGCGCAAACAGCGCCGAAGACCACGAGGAGGACGTGTCGTGACCCGCATCGTCATCATGGGCGGTGGCCCCGCAGGTTACGAGGCGGCACTGGTCGCGGCCCAGCACGGGGCCGACGTGACCATCGTGGAACGCGAGGGCCTCGGTGGCGCCTGCGTGCTCTACGACTGCGTGCCGTCGAAGACGTTCATCGCCTCCGCGGGCGGCCGCAGCGCCTTCCGCAACGCCGGTGAGCTGGGCATTCGCACCAACAACGCGGAAGCGGCGGTCGAACTGCCGGTCGTGCACGGACGGGTGAAGGGCCTGGCGCTCGCCCAGTCCGCCGACGTCCGGGCCCGCCTCCAGCGCGAGGGCGTGCGGATCGTCAACGGCATCGGCAAGTTCTGCGACAACGCCCGCGGGCTCGCCCAGCACGAGGTCGTGACCATCGCCGAGGACGGCACGAAGGAAGTCCTCCCGGCCGACGTGGTGCTCATCGCGACGGGTGCGACCCCGCGCGTGTTGCCCGGCGCCGAGCCCGACGGCAAGCGGATCCTGACCTGGCGGCAGATCTACGACCTCCCCGAGTTGCCGGAGCACCTGGCCGTCATCGGGTCGGGTGTCACCGGTGTGGAGTTCGCCTCCGCGTACACGGAACTCGGCGTGAAGGTGACCATGGTCTCCAGCCGCGATCGGGTGCTCCCCCACGAGGACGCCGACGCGGCCGTGGTGCTGGAGGACGTGTTCGCCGAACGCGGCACGGCGGTGGTCAAGCACGCCCGCGCGGACCGGGTCGAGAACGTCGGCGACGGCGTCCTGATTCACCTGGAAGACGGTCGCACGATCGAGGCGAGCCACGCCCTGATGACGGTCGGCTCCGTCCCCAACACCGCCGACCTCGGCCTGGACAAGATCGGCATCGAGCTCGGCCGCGGCGGGTACATCCCGGTCGACCGGGTGTCGCGGACGAACATCGCCGGCGTCTACGCGGCGGGCGACTGCACGGGCCTGCTGCTGCTCGCGTCCGTCGCCGCCATGCAGGGCCGCATCGCCATGTGGCACGCGCTGGGCCAGGGCGTGAGCCCGATCAGGCTCAAGACGGTCGCGGCGAACGTGTTCACCAACCCCGAGATCGCCTCCGTCGGCATCAGCCAGCAGGCGATCGACTCCGGCGAGGTGCCCGCCCGCACGATCATGCTGCCGCTGGCCACCAACCCGCGGGCCAAGATGGAAGGCCTGCGGCGCGGTTTCGTGAAGCTGTTCTGCCGCCCGGCGACGGGTGTGGTCATCGGCGGCGTCGTGGTCGCGCCGAACGCCAGCGAGCTGATCCTGCCGATCACGCTCGCCGTGCAGAACCAGCTCACGGTGGACGACCTGGCGACCACGTTCTCGGTCTACCCGTCGCTGACCGGCTCGATCACCGAGGCCGGCCGCCAGCTCATGCGCCACGACGACCTCGACTGACACGCACCGGGAGAACGGGGCGCCGCCCGGTGGCGACGCCCCGTCGGGGTCACTCCACCCAGTCGAAGGTCCTGGTCACGGCCTTCTTCCACTGCGCGTAGGTCTTGGCCCGGGTGTCGTCGTCCATCGCCGGGTCCCACTGCTTGTCCTGCGCCCAGTTCTGCCGGATGTCGTCCTCGGACTCCCAGAACCCGACCGCCAGGCCCGCCGCGTAGGCGGCGCCGAGCGCGGTCGTCTCGTTGACCACCGGCCTGATCACCGGCACGCCCAGGATGTCCGCCTGGAACTGCATCAGCAGCTCGTTCACGACCATGCCGCCGTCGACCTTCAACGACTTCAGCGGCACGCCCGAGTCGGCGTTCATCGCGTCGATCACCTCACGGGTCTGGAACGCCGTCGCCTCCAGCACCGCGCGGGCCAGGTGGCCCTTGTTCACGAACCGGGTCAGGCCGACGATCGCGCCGCGCGCGTCCGAGCGCCAGTACGGCGCGAACAGGCCGGAGAACGCGGGCACGAAGTACGCGCCGCCGTTGTCCTCCACCGTCCGGGCGTGCTCCTCGATCTCGGCGGCCGTCGTGATCATCCCGAGGTTGTCGCGCAGCCACTGCACCAACGAGCCCGTCACCGCGATCGAACCCTCCAGCGCGTACACCGGCGCCTGGGAACCGATCTTGTAGCAGACCGTGGTGAGCAGGCCGTTCTCGCTCATCACCTTGTCCGTGCCGGTGTTGAGCAGCACGAAGTTGCCGGTGCCGTAGGTGTTCTTGGCCTCGCCGGGCGACAGGCACGCCTGCCCGAACGTGGCCGCCTGCTGGTCGCCGAGGATGCCCGCGATCGGCACGCCGGCCAGCGCGCCGCGTTCCCGGACCTTGCCGTACTCCTCGGACGAGGACCGGATCTCCGGCAGCATCGACAGCGGCACGCCCATGTCGGCCGCGATGCCCTCGTCCCAGCTCAGCGTGTCGAGGTCCATCAGCAGCGTGCGGGAGGCGTTGGTGGGGTCGGTGACGTGCACGCCGCCGTCCACACCGCCGGTCATGTTCCACAGCACCCAGGTGTCCATGTTGCCGAACAGCAGGTCACCGGCCTCGGCGCGCTCCCGGGCGCCCTCCACGTTGTCCAGGATCCAGCGGATCTTGGGACCGGAGAAGTACGTCGCCAGCGGCAGGCCGGTCTTGTCCCGGTACCGCTCCTGCCCGCCGCCCAGAGCCGCCAGGTCCTGGCAGATCTTGTCGGTCCGGGTGTCCTGCCAGACGATCGCGTTGTACACCGGCTGCCCGGTGGTCCTGTCCCAGACGAGCGCGGTCTCGCGCTGGTTGGTGATGCCGACGGCGGCGATGTCGGCGGTGGTCAGGTCGGCCTTGGCCAACGCGCCCGCGGCCACCTGCCTGGTGTTGGTCCAGATCTCGTTCGCGTCGTGCTCGACCCACCCGGCCCGGGGGAAGATCTGCTCGTGCTCCTTCTGGTCGACGGAGACCACGCGACCCGAGTGGTCGAAGATCATGCACCGGGTGGACGTCGTGCCCTGGTCGATCGCGGCCACGTGCTTCGTCATGCGCTGGAGTCCTTTCAGACCGGGAGAACCAGGTACAGGAGACCGGCGAGCAGGCCGCCGAGCAGCGGACCGACCACCGGCACCCAGGCGTAGCCCCACTCGGCGCTGCCCTTGTCGCGGATGGGCAGGACCGCGTAGGCGATGCGCGGGCCGAGGTCGCGCGCCGGGTTGATGGCGTAGCCGGTCGGCCCACCGAGCGAGGCGCCGATGCCGATGACGACGAACGCGACGCCGGCGTAGCCGAGGGCGGCGTTGCCCAGCTGCGGCACGCCGTCCGCCGCACCCTTCGCGGCCGGGCTCAGCAGGACCCACGCGACCAGCACGAACGTGCCGATCACCTCGGTCACGACGTTCCAGCCGGCCTTGGGGATGGTCGGGCCGGTGCAGAAGATGCCACGGGTGCCCGCCGGGTCGTCGTGCGCGTCGAACTGCGCCTTGTAGGCCAGCCACGCGAGCACGGCGCCGATGAACGCGCCGACCAGCTGACCGGCGAAGTAGATGGGCACGTCGTCCCACGGTGTCTTGTCCGCGACGGCCAGGCCGAGGGTCACCGCGGGGTTGAGGTGCGCGCCGCTCGGCGCGGCGATGCTGGCGCCCGCGAAGACCGCGAAACCCCAGCCGATGTTGATCAGGAGCCATCCGCCGGTGTTGCCCAGCGTGTCCTTCAGGACCACGTTGGCGACGACACCCGCACCCAACAGGATCAGGATCGCGGTGCCCAGCATCTCCCACACGAAGATCGAGCCACTGCTCACTCGCCGACCTCCTCGCCTTGACAGGAGGCAGCACGGTCCGGGTCCGGCGGCGCTGCCCACCCCACAATGGGGCATGACGCTAGTTCCGACCTGATCAGTTGTCCACGGGTGGCGTACCGACGGGTAACGTGGTCGAGTCAGTCCTGGTCCGCCCGGTCGGTTCGAGCATCAGGGAGGCGTCAGTGGTCACGCGCGAGCAGTACCCCGCCACCGCGGGCCGGCTGGGGCCGCTCGAACGCTCCCAGTCCTGGGACCGGCTCGGCGCGGAGACGTTCGACCTGGTGATCATCGGTGGCGGCGTGGTCGGCGTCGGCTCCGCGCTGGACGCCGCGACGCGCGGCCTGCGGGTGGCGCTGGTCGAGGCGCGCGACCTGGCCTCGGGCACGTCGAGCCGGTCGTCGAAGCTGTTCCACGGCGGGCTGCGGTACCTGGAGCAGCTGGAGTTCGGGCTGGTGCGCGAGGCGCTGCGGGAACGCGAACTCATGCTGACCCGCCTGGCACCGCACCTGGTCAAGCCGGTGCCGTTCCTGTACCCGCTGACGCACCGCGGGTGGGAGCGGCCGTACACCGCGGCCGGGCTGCTCATGTACGACACGATGGGCGGCGCGCGGTCCGTGCCCGGGCAGAAGCACCTGACCAGGGCCGGTGCGCTGCGGCTCGTGCCCGCGTTGCGGCCCTCCGCGCTGATCGGCGGGATCCGGTACTACGACGCGCAGGCGGACGACGCGCGGCACACCATGATGGTCGGCCGCACGGCGGCGCACTACGGGGCGGTCGTGCGGACGTCCACGCAGGTCGTGGGCTTCCTGCGGGAGGCGGACCGGGTGTCCGGCGTGCGGGTGCGCGACGTGGAGGACGGGCGGGAGACGTCCGTGCGGGCGCACGCGGTGATCAACGCGACCGGGGTGTGGACCGACGAGCTGCAGCGGCTGTCCGGCAGTCGCGGCCGGTTCCGGGTGCGCGCGTCGAAGGGCGTGCACATCGTCGTGCCGCGGGACCGGATCGTGTCCGAGTCGGGGTTGATCCTGCGCACGGAGAAGTCGGTGCTGTTCGTGATCCCGTGGCGGAATCACTGGATCGTGGGAACGACCGACACCGATTGGAACCTGGACCTGGCGCACCCGGCGGCGACCCGGTCGGACATCGACTACATCCTGGAGCACGTCAACTCGGTGCTGGCGACGCCGTTGACGCACGACGACATCGAGGGCGTGTACGCCGGGCTGCGGCCGTTGCTGGCGGGTGAGAGCGAGTCGACGTCGAAGCTGTCGCGCGAGCACGCGGTGGCCCGGGTGGCGCCCGGGTTGGTCGCGATCGCCGGCGGGAAGTACACGACGTACCGGGTGATGGGCGCCGACGCGGTGGACGCGGCCTCGGTCGACCTGCCGGGGCGGATCCAGCCGTCGATCACGGACAAGGTGCCGCTGATCGGGGCGGACGGTTACCACGCGCTGGTGAACCAGGCGGACCAGTTGGCGACCCGGTACGGCCTGCACCCGTACCGGGTGAGGCACCTGCTGGACCGCTACGGGTCGTTGGTGCACGAGGTGCTGGGGTCGGCGGACGCGGAGCTGCTCAAGCCCGTGCCCGGCGCGCCGGACTACCTCCAGGTGGAGGTGGTCTACGCCGCGTCGCACGAGGGTGCGCTGCACCTGGAGGACGTGCTGACCCGGCGGACCAGGATCTCGATCGAGTACCCGCACCGGGGCGTGGAGTGCGCGTTGCCGGTGGCGCGCCTGATGGCCGGCGTGCACGGCTGGGACGACGCCATGGTGGCGCACGAGGTGTCGGTCTACACGGCCCGCGTCGACGCCGAGCGCGCGTCGCAGGCGGAACCCGACGACCAGGCCGCCGACGCCGTCCGCTCGGCCGCCCCCGAGGCCCGGCCGGAGATCGTGGAACCGGTGAGCTGACGGTGGTCGGGGTCCCGGTCGGGCGCGGAGCAGCCGCCCGCGCCGGGACCCCGCCACCGGCGAGGACCCCCGCAGAACGCGCAGGGGTCCGGCGCCACCGGCGACCGCCTCCCTCGGTGCCGGGCGATTATCCGTAGTAGTCCGCCTCGACGGCCGCGATCACGCGCTTGTCCTTGTACTCGGTGACGTTCAGCAGCACGCCGGTGCCGTTGCCGCGGTTCCAGTACGAGATGCTCTCCGCACCGGTGGTCCACGGCTTCGACGTGACCGCGTTGGGCCTCTTGTCCTTGACGTTCCAGGTGCGGAGCTGCCCCGGGTCCTTCTTCCCGGCACTGCTGGAGAACCACACCGTGTCGCCGCGACTCACCGCCCCCTGCATGGAGAAGAAGTGGGTCCGGTACGCGTCGTGGGTGCGCAACCCCGTTCCGGACAGCTGACCAGAGGCCGGGAACTCGAACCGGAACAAGCGGCACTCGTCCGGCGGGCACGCGCCGGGCGAATTCGGCTTCGACCACTGGGACACCACCAGCAGGTTCGGCTGAACGGAGCGGTCGAGGCCCAGCGAGGAGAACTGGCCAACCGCCTTGCCGGTGATCCGACCCGTCTGGATCATCACCAAGGACGCCGTGGCGAGCGGGTCCTTCTTGTCGGTCTTGTAGACCTTCTCCCAGTCGAACACCCGGATCTCCCTGGTGCACGCCACCAGCAGGTACCGTCCGTACCACACGGAGCCGCCCGCGTGGCAGGTCACGCGCGCCCAGTCGGAGCCCTTCGGCTCCACCAGTGAGATGTGCTTGTACCCCTCGTTCGCGAAGTTGGGCAGGAACGTCACCCGGGCGTGGTCGGTCCCTTTCCGATAAGAGGTCACGGCGAGGGCCTGGCGACCGTCGTAGTGGTTCGTCGGGTCGGCGTCCGAGGTGCTGGTGACGCCCTGGGGCATCCACGCGTTGTTGGAGTCGGACGACTTCTGCCCCTTGTCGGGGTGGTCCCAACACCGCAATGTCACGACCGATCGGAGTTTCTCGGCCGCCTTCTTCTCGCTGTCGTCGCAAGGCTCGGTGGCGCGCCCGCGGCCCGCGACCAGGTCCTTCACCGGGACCCGTCCGCCGGCGAGCCGCTTCTCCACCTTGGCGACCCGCCCGCTCATGCTCGTCAGGTCCACCTTGAGGTCGAACTGCGCGGTGCCGAGAATCGGCGTCGGCGTCGGCGATGCCGCCTGGGCCGCGGCCACACCCGGCGTCAATCCCGGGCCGAGCGCCCCGACCAGCCCGAAGATGAGCGTGAGCGTCACTGCTCTTCGCATGTGATCCCCCTGGATCGTCGCACGGGTCCGGCGGTGGTCGAGCACCGCGGGACCTCATCGTGGTCGGACGACCTGGGGAGAATCTGGGGCGGAAGTGCGGCCCTCACGCGCTCGCCGACCACGCGACTTCGACCGCCGCGTGGTCGGCGAGCGCCGGGACCGGGTCAGGCCAGGGCGGCCAGGGCCGCGTGCACCATCACGCGCA
>NZ_JBEOVG010000029.1:0-89409 GCF_040295345.1 Actinosynnema sp. NPDC002837 | reverse complement strand
ATTTTGTGGGTGACTGTTTTTCAGACGTGTGCTCTCCCTATTTGTTCGCCGTGGCCCACCCGACCCTGGGGTCGGACTCACCCGCGGCCGACGGCGCCGGCCCGGGGCCGGCGCCGTCGGCGAGTCGATCACTGACCGCGGACCTCGGACTTCACCTGCTGCCCGGACTGGCGGGCGTGCTGGCCGACCTCCTGGGCCGAGCCCTTGGCCTGCTCGACGGTCGTCTGCGTGGCCTCCTGGGCGACCTGCTTGACCTGGTCGGCGGCCTCGCCGACCATCGTGCCGGCGTCGTCCTTCAGCTTCTGCGCGGACTCCGTCAGCGCCTCCTTCACCGGCTCGACGGCGCCACTGGCGCGTTCGCTGAGCTGTCGGACGGCGTCCTGCTCGGCCCGCGTCGCCGGGATCAGCGTCGCGACCAGCGCACCCGCGCCGAACGCGATCAGCCCCGCCGCCAGCGGGTTGCCGCGGGCCTGTTGCCGTGCCTGGTGGGGCGCCTGCTGCACGGCGTGCGCGGCCTCTTGTGCCTTCTCGCCGACGGTGGACGCGGCCTGCTGGGCCTTGTCCCCGACGGTCGAGGCGGCGTCCTGCGCGCGCTCGCCGACGGTGGTGGCCATGCCCGCCGTCCGGTCCTGCACCGTGGCGGCGGTCTCCGGAACCGTGCCCATGACTCGCTCCTTCAACGTGCTCATGCGGTGTCGGACCCGGTCGGCCCGGCGGTGCGCGATGTTGCGCGGCCTGGCGTGGTCGACGATCCGGTTGGCGTCCGCCACCAACTCGGCGCGGGTGCGGTCGATGTCGTGCCTTATTTGGTCGGGTGACGGGCCCATTCCGCGTCCTCCTTCAAGGTCTCGATGGTGCGCTCCGGCTTGGGGTTGACCTTCCGCAGCCGAGCGCGGCCGGTGGAGAACAGGGCGAACCCGGCGACGGCCCACAGCACGGCGACGACGAGCGTCGCCCAGCCCAGGCCCATGAACGTCGCCAGGCCGAATGCCAGCGCGAGGCTGAGCAGCACCGCGGTCATGTAGCCCGCGAAACCGGCCGCCCCGAGCATCCCGGCGGCCTTGCCCGCCTTGGTCGCCTCCTGCCGGATCTCGGCCTTGGCGAGCTCGAGCTCCTGGCGCATCAGCCGGGACAGGTCTTCGGCCAGGTCGCCGACGAGCCGGCCCAGCGAGGGCTCCTCATCGACCGGCGGCACGGCTCCGGGAGGCGGTGTCGCTCCGGTCGCCGGTACCGCGCCGCTCGGCACGCGGCTCTCCGGCACCTGCCCCCGCGGTACCCGCCCACCGGCCAAGCGGGTCGTCTCAGCGCTGGACATACGGCGATCCCTCCGGCTGGTAAGGGGCGCGCGGCGTCGGCGCGCCGTACTCGGACGGCACCGGCGACGGTGACGACGGCGTCGCGCTCGGCGGCGGCACGGCGGTCGGCGTGGTCACCGGCGTCGTCGGCACCTGGTCGGTGTAGCCGCGCTGCACCTGCTGCGGCTGGTCGGAGGCGCTCATGCTCTTCGCGGCGCGGGCGACCAGGAAACCGGCCACCGCCGCGCCGATCAGGAACGTCCCCGGCTTGCGCCGCGCGAAGTCCTGGGCGGAGTCGAGCAGCCCGCGCGCACCCCGTTCGTCGAGGTACCGCGCAGCCTGCCGACCGGCGTCGGAGACCTGGCGCAACGCGCCCGCGGTCAGCGAGTCGGGGCCCGAGCCGTCGGCCATCGTGCCCAGCTCGTCGGCGATCCGGTCGATCTGCCGCGACACCCGCCGCGCCTGCTCCTCGGCCTCGGTCGCGACCCGCTCCCGCATGTCGTGCACCACGTGCTTGGCCTGGCCCGTCGCCTCGTGGGCCACCTGCCCGACCTGCTCGCGCGCGGTCGAACGCACGTCACCGGCCGCCTGCCTGGCGTGCTGCGCCACGGCCGCGCCCTCCTGTCCGGCGGTCTCGCGGACCGCACCCACCTGGTTCTCGTCCACGACTGACTCCTCAAGGTCGGCGTGCTCTCCCTACCCAGCTACCCCCGTGGCCGACGCCTAATCACCCTCGCGACGACGGCGATCCCGACGCGCGCCGCCGTTCGCGCGCTGCCGCGGAATAGTCGAAAAATGTGTGACGACCCTGCGGCCGGTGTTTCGGCCGCAGGGTCGTCGTGGGTAGTCGGTTGATTATCCGGTCAGTCGGTCAGAACGAGAAGACGGTGCCCGTCTCCTGCTCCATCACGCACTCGTTCGGGAATTCCTCCACGTACTGCACGGGAGTGCCGCGCCAGGAGCCGAACGCGACCACGGTCACCGGCCGGTAGTCGAACGTGCACACCTGCGGCTCGGTGCCCGCCAACTGCGTGAAGTCACCGTCGGCGGCCGCGATCTCACCGCAGGCGGCCTGCGCCGCGCGGTGGTCGCCCGCCGCCGGGTCGCAGGTCAGCCGGGTGCTCTCGACACCGGTCTCCTCCTGGTAGACCGCCAGCACGAGGTCCGTCTCCGGCGGCGCGGCGGCCGCCGTCCCGGTGGCGATCAGCGGAGCGGCCAGCAGGCCGGACGCGAACAGGGAAGCCATGAGGGTTCGTGTTCGTCGCATGGCCCCGGGGTGACCCGATCGGGTGGCACGTATTCGGACGGATTCCCATCTCACCGGGATGTCGTAATCTGTGAATTAACGTTTCCAATTCGTCCGGAATAGCTCACCAAGTGGGTCGCGCGCTGATCCCGCCGTCCACCACCAGGTCATTTCCGGTGATCCAGGACGCCATCGGGGAGGCGAGGAAGACGCAGGCGTCACCAACGTCCTCGGGTCGACCGAGCCGGCCGAGCGGCGCGGCCCTCGTCCACCGGTCGACCCCGTCGGGCCAGTCCTCGGCCAGCCCGGGCCGGTCGACGAGGCCGGGTGAGACGGTGTTGACGCGGATGCCGCGCGGCCCGTACTCCAGCGCGGCCGACCGCGCGTGCATGATCAGGGCGGCCTTGGACGCGCTGTAGTGCGCGTGCCCGGCGGCGGGGCGCGAGCCCTCGACCGAGGCGATGTGGGTGACCGAACCGCCCGCCGGCAACACCTCGGCGGCGGCCTGCGTGCAGGAGAACGCGCTGGTGAGGTTCACGTCCACCACCTCGCGCCACTGCGCGGCCGTCATGCCCGGCAGGTCCTGCACCGGCTGCACGCCCGCGTTGTTGACCACCGCGTCCAGCCGGCCACCCCACTCCGCCGCTTCACGCACCAGCCGACGGCACTCGTCCTCGTCGGCGAGGTCGGCCCGGATCCCGATCGCCCGGCCGCCGCTCTCCGTGATCCGCGCGACGAGCTCCGACACGTCACTGCGCCGGCTGTGCGCCACCACCGCCGCACCGGCCCGCGCGAACCGCGCCGCGATCCCGTGCCCTATGAGCCCACCGGCCCCGGTGACGAGCGCGACCGTGTTGACGAGAAGTCCTGTCACGGGCACGGAGGGTAGCGCCACAAGGGCGCGCGCCCTTCGCGCCGGCCGAACCCGAGTTCGGGTGCTCACCAAGGGTTCCCGGTCCGGTCACCGGGCCGAGCGGTACCTTCCGGGTTCTTGCCCTGCCCTTCCACCCGCTCGACCTGGGCGAGGACGCGTTGCGGGCCTTGTTCGGCTTCGTCCTGGAAGGCCTGCCCGACGCGGCGGACGTCGACGCGGACCAGGTGCTCCTGCACGGGTTCCGGGTGACCGACCCGAGGTGAAGGCCGGGTCTCAGACCGGTGCGAGGGGGCTGTGGGGTTCGCTGGGGAGCTCGACCCGGATCTCGTCGCCGGGGCGGATCTCGCCGCCCACGAGGACGACCGACATGATGCCCGCCTTGCGGACCACGTTGCCGTGCTCGTCGCGGCCGACGACCTGCTTGAGCAGGCCGTCCTGGAACCCGTCGATCTGCGGGCACGGGTTGCGCAGGCCCGTCACCTCGACCACGGCCTCGGCGCCCAGGTGCAGGCGGGTGCCGGTCGGCAGCGCGAGCAGGTCGACACCGCGCGTCGTCACGTTCTCGCCCAGTTGGCCCGGTTCGACGGGGAAGCCCGAGGCGTTCAGCTCGTCGTGCAGCTCGGCGTGCATCAGGTGGACCTGGCGCAGGTTCGGCTGCGTGGGGTCGCGCTTGACGCGCGACCGGTGCTTCACCGTGACGCCCTGGTGCACGTCGCCCTCGACGCCGAGCCCGGCGAGCAGGGTGATCGAGTCCTGGTTGGGCTTGGTGAACGTGTACTCCCCGCTCCGGCTCACGGCCGTGATCGTCCCCATGCGCCCGACCCTACCGAAGTAAGACTTTCGGGCCCGGCGGCGATATGAGCAGTGCACACCTTTCTGGGGACGACGGTGAAGATCATGGATGACGAGTTGAACCACCGGGCACGCGCATTGCTGCGCGCGGTCGCCGCGGGACGCGCCGAGGTGACCCGCAGCAGCGAGCCCGACCTGAAGGTCGACGGCCTGCTGTGCTGCGACCAGGGCGCGGCGCGGGAGCTGGCGCACGCCGGGCTGCTCCGTCCGGCGCAACGCGACGACTCCGGGCCGTGGGTCCCGGCCGAGCTGACGCCCGCGGGCCGCGCGGTGCTCGCCTGACCCGTGCCGGCCGACGCCCGAACGGGGCGCGCCTGTCCGGGTCGTCCTCGGCTTCCCGACTCTTGACGCTGCGTGCACGGAGCGGTTGACTGCGTGTCCGTAACCGGTTTCGGTACCGGTTCCGGGTCGCCGTTGACCGTAGTCGAGGAGTGCACTGTGCGAGTCACGATCGCCGAAGTCGCCCAACGCGCCCAGGTGAGCAAGGCGACCGTGTCCCGCGTCCTCAACGGCAAGCCGGACGTCGACGCGGCGACCGCGGCACGCGTGCGCCAGGTGATCGCGGACGTCGGGTACGTGCCCAGCGCGCGTGCGGTCGGGCTGGCGCGCGGGCGGGCGAGGACGGTGGGGATGCTGGTCCCGTCGTTGACCTGGCCGTGGACCGGTGAGGTGGTGCAGGGCGCGGTGGACGAGCTGGAGGCCGAGGGCTACGGGCTGCTGCTCTACACCGTGAACCGGGGTGCCGAGTCGTTGGCGCAGTTCGCCAGCCACGTGTCCGCGAAGGCGTTCGACGGGCTGCTGGTGATCGAGCCGCCGGACACGTTGAGCTACATCGAGACCCTGCACGACCAGGGGCTGCCCGTCGTGATGATCGACGACCGGGGCAGCCGGCCCGGGTTCCCGTCGGTGTGCACGACGAACCGGGAGGGCGCGCAGGCGGCGGCGCAGCACCTGGTGGCGGCCGGCCGCACGGGGTTCGCCGTGGTGACCGGGCCGGCGAACTTCGGGTGCGTGCGCGAGCGGTTGGACGGGTTCCTGGACGCGCTCGGGGCCGCGGGCGTGCACGTCGACCCGCGGCTGGTGGTGGAGGGCGACTTCGGCACCGACCGCGGCGCGGTGGCGACCGAGAAGCTGATGGCCACCGGGTTGCGCTTCGACGCCGTCTTCGCGCAGAACGACCTGTCCGCGCTCGGGGTGATCCGGGCGCTCAACGCCGCCGGGCGGAAGGTGCCCGACGACGTCGCCGTGGTCGGCTTCGACGACATACCGATCGCCGCGCACGCCGAGCTGACCACGGTGCGCCAGCCGATGCGGGAGATGGGCGAGGCCGCCGCGCGCCTGCTGCTGTCCCGGCTGGAAGGCGCGGCGCCGACGCGGGAACCGGTCGTGCTGCCGACGACCTTCGTCGCCCGCCGCACGGGCTGATCGGCGCTTTTCGTCGCCGACGACACGTTTCGGCTTGACGGCGGTCCGTCCCGGGTACCACCCGGGTGATCGTCAGGGGGACGGAACGACGTTGGGAGTCGACAATGCCTTGGGTTGAACGCCATCGCCGCCGCCTGCCGCACAGCTGGTTCCGCACCACGTCCGTGGAGCGGCACTACCGCAGGTCGCCCGCCACCATCCCGACCGTGATCGCGGTGGTCCTCGCGATCGTCCTGCTGATCGTGCTGTTCTGACGGCGACGCCGCGCTGGAGCGGGTCGCGATGACCCGGTACGACGTGGTGGTGCTGGACCGGGACCTGCCCGAGGTGCACGGCGACGACGTGTGCCGGGCCGTCGGGCAACGGTGGCAGGGCTCGGTGCGGGTGTTGAGTTCGCTGGTGCTGTCGCCGCGTGTGGGTGGCGGGATCGTTGCTACGGAGGGGTTTTCGCCGAAGTCCTGTTGATGTCGGTGTCGCCGGCTTCGCCCTGCCGGCGAGCGCCGTCGCCGAGGAATCCGCATGACCGACGAGAACCGCACCGTGCCGTGGGTCGCGACCGGCGGCACGGCGGTGCTCAAGCGCGGCGAGCGGGTGTCGGCCTCGGAGATCGCGCAGGGCGACCGCGTCACCGCGATCAACACGCCGGGTGGCAAGGCGGGCGGCGCGGCGCGTCATCATCCACGGCGCCGAGGACGACTAGTGAGCTAGCAGCACTTCGCCCCGCTGTTCCCGATCCTCCGAGGGCTCCCGGCTGTTCCAGTTCTGGGAACGGCCGGGAGCCCGTCGAGCTGACGCGGCCGGTCCTGCTGGTCGAACAACCCCGCCGGGCGGCGGCACGCCGACCCGTTCGCGCACAGCGGCTCCACGCACCAGGCGTCCCGGCCAACCGGCGGCGTCAGGACCGCGTGCCCGACCAGGCCGCCCACAGCTCGGCGTACCGACCGCCGGCGGCCAGCAGCTCCTCGTGCGTGCCGCTCTCCACCACCCGGCCCGCCTCCATCACCACCACGCGGTCCGCCGTCACGGCCTGGGTCAGGCGGTGCGCCACCAGCAGACCGGTCCGCCCGTCCAACGCCCGCGCCGCCGCCTCCTCCAGCTCGCGCGCGCCCGCGCTGCCCGCGTCGGCGGTCGCCTCGTCGAGGATCGCCACCGGCGGATCGGCCAGCACGAGCCGTGCCAGCGCCAGCTGCTGCGCCTGCGCCACGGTCAACCGGTGCCCGCCCTCGCCGACCACGGTCGCCAGGCCCGACGGCAGCGCGGAGGCCCAGCCGAGCGCCCCGACCCGCGCCAACGCCGCCCCGATCTCGTCGTCGGTGGCCCCCGGGCGGGCCAGCCGCAGGTCCTCGGCCAGCGGACCGGCGAAGACGTGCACCTCCTGCGTGATCAACGCGACCGACCGCTCGGCGGACGCCAGCTCCACCCCGCCGATGCTGATGCACCCCGTAGTCGGCTCGTGCACCCCCGCGATCAGCTTCGCCAACGTGGTCTTGCCCGCGCCGGAGGCCCCGACCAGCGCCACCCGCTCGCCCGCGGCCAGCTCCAGGTCGACGTCCCGCAGCACCGGGTGACCGTCCACGTAGGAGTACGAGACGCCGGCCAGCTTGATCGTGGTGTCCGCGGGCCGCACCCGGCCCTCCAGCACGGGCATCGGCTCGTCGGTCACGCCCACCAGCCGGGACAGCGACGCGGTGGCGGCCTGCGCGTCGTCGGCCAGCGCCAGGGCGGCGTTGATCGGGTTGAACAGGCTGTGGAAGTACAGCGCCGCGGCGGTCGCCGTGCCCACCGACGCCGTACCGGCGCCGACCAGCCAGAACCCGGTCACCAGCACGCCCGCCAGCCCGATGAACTCGGCCGCGTTGAGCCGACCGTAGAACCGGGTCAGCAGCCGGATGCCGCGCAACGCGAGGTCCACCGCCTGCTGCGACCGCGACCGGACCTGCGCCACGTGCGCCGGGGCCAACCCGAACGTCCGCACGGTCGCCGCACCGCCGATGGAGTCCAGCAACTGCTGTTGCTGCACGCCCACGGCGACGCGCTGCGCCGCGTACAGCTTCACCGCGCGCCCGCCGTACCACCGCACGGTGTGCACGTGGATCGGCATCGCCAGCAGCACGGGGATCAGGAACCGCCAGTCCAGCACCGCGATGCCGACGACGGTCAGCCCGATGGTCAGCGCGGAGCGCGCCATCACCGGCAACGCGTTGCGCACCGCGTCGGCGATCACCTGCACGTCCCGCGTCACCCGCGAGGTCAGGTCGCCGGAGCCCGCCTTCTCCACCCGCTCCAGCGGCAGGTGCAGCGCCCGTTCCACGAACTTCTCGCGCAGGTCGGCGAGCATCCCCTCGCCCAGCCGCGCCACCAACGACGTGCCGAACGCCGTCGACACGCCCTGGACGACCGCGACCAGCACCAACACCACCACGGGCCATGCGATGGCGGAGGACCCCGCGCCCACCAGGTCCACGATCCGGCCGAGCACCGGCGCGGTGAGCAGCCCCACCGCCGTGCCCGCCAGCAGCACCAGCAGCGCCGCCCACGCCAACGCGCGGCGCGGCCGGACCAGGTCGCCGACCGCCGCCCACGTCCGGGCGGCGGAAGCGGTCGCCAGCAACTCGCGCATCAGCCCAACACCACCAGTCGGTAGTCCTCGTCCGCCACCAGGTCCGCGTGCGCGCCGGACGAGACGACGGCGCCGTCGGCCAGGAACACCACGCGGTCCGCGGCGGCCAGCAGCGCCGGGCTCGTGGCCACCACGATCGTCGTCGACCCGGCCCGCATCCGCTTGATCCCGGCGGCCAGCGACACCTCCGTCACCGCGTCCACCGCGGTCGTCGGGTCGTGCACCACCAGCACCGGGGGAGCGGCGGCCAGGGCGCGCGCCAGCGCCACCCGCTGCCGCTGCCCGCCCGACAGCGACCGGCCGCGTGCCGAGATCACCGTATCCAACCCGTCGGGCAACGCCCGCGCCACGTCGTCCACCCGTGCCGCCTCCAACGCCTCGCCCAGCCTCGCCCCGCCGGCCGCCACGTTGTCCCGCACCGACCCCTCGAACAGGTCCGCGTCGTGCGCCGCGACCAGCACCGCCGCCCGCAGCGCCGAACCCTCCACAGTGGACAGCGGCACGCCGTCCACCGCCACCGCGCCGGCCGCGGGGTCCACCTCCCGCGCCAGCACGGCCAGCAACGACACCGCGTCCGCCGGATCACGGGCGACCACACCGAGCAGCTCGCCGGGCGACGCGGTCAACGACACACCGCGCAACGACCCGGACACCACGTCGGTCAGCTCGACCCGCCCGGCCACCGGTGACGGCAGGGGCGACGAACCCGGCGGCACGTCCGGGGGAGCGGCCAGCACCTCGGCGACCCGCGCCGCCGACGCCCGGCCCTGCGCCAGCAGCCCGTTGACCCAGGAGAAGATCGACAGCGGCCACAGCAGGAACTGCGCCAACCCGACCGCGGCCACCAACTGGCCGACGGTGATCGTCCCCGCCGCGGCCAGGTGCCCGCCGACCAGCGCCACGATCGCCAGGAACACGCCGGTCATCGCCAGCATCGAGCCGTCCAGCCAGGCCCGCGACTTGGCCGCGCGGATCGCGGCCTCCATGGACGACCGGCTGGTCACCCGGTACCGCCGCGCCGCCGTGGCCTCCGCGCCGATGCCCTTCAACGCCCGCAGCCCGGCGACCAGGTCGGCCGCGACCCCGGACGCCAGCGCGGCCCGGTCCTGCTCGGCGTCGCTGCGCCGTTCGAGTGGTTTGCCGAGCACGTGCGCCAGGCCGAGCAGGACCGGCGCGGCCACCAGCACCAGCAGCCCGAGCACCCACGACACCCGCAGCAACGCCACCGCGCCCACCAGCACGCCGATCACCGCCGAGAACGCGATGGGCAGCGCCAGGTTCACCTGCCCGACGCGCTGCGCGTCGCTGGTCGCGATGTTCGCCAGCTCCCCGGACAGCCTGCCGTGCGCCGCGCCGCCATCCGCCGAGAGCACCCGCGCGGCCAACGTCGACCGCACCTCGTGCGCGGCCTGGTGCGACGCCTTCTCCCCGCTGCGCAAGGAGAAGCGGAAGCTCAACGACAGCGCCACGAACACCGCGGCCAGCACGCCGATCCAGAGCACCAGCCGCCCGCTCGCGCCGGTGCGCACCGCTTCGTCGATCACCACGCCGATCAGGAGGGGCACTGCGGCCTCGCCGGCCTGGTGCGCCGCGCCGAGCGCCGACGCGACGGTCACCGACTTCCACTGCCCGGTCACCGCACCCTTGAGGACATCGGTCCTGAGGTCGGTTCTCACCCCTGTGCCCGCCTTCCGCTGAGTGCTAGGTGAGGCTACCCTAATCAGAAGAGAGGCCTGGATCACTCCCGCGGAGGATCAACTTAGGTTAGGGTAACCAAAGTTTGATCACGCCCTGTTCTCGCACCGATGGGACAGCCATGCCACAGCCACCGGTCTTCGACGTCCTCGGCGTCGGCTTCGGGCCCTCCAACCTGGCCCTCGCGATCGCCGTCACCGAGTACAACGCCACCGCGCGTGCCGAAGACGTGGTGACCGCCCACTTCCTGGAACGCCAGCCGCGGTTCGGCTGGCACCGCGGGATGCTGATCGACGACGCGACCATGCAGGTCTCGTTCCTCAAGGACCTGGTGACGCTGCGGAACCCCCACAGCACCTTCACCTTCCTGAGCTACCTGCACAGCAAGGGCAGGCTGGTCGACTTCATCAACCACAAGAACCTGTTCCCGCTGCGGGTCGAGTTCCACGACTACTTCGAGTGGGCCGCCGGCCGCGTCGACGACCTGGTGTCCTACGACCACGACGTGGTGGAGGTGCGGCCGGTGGTCGAGGACGGCGTGATCACGCACTTCGACGTCGTCTCGCGCACGTCGACGGGCGAGGTGGAGGTGCGCCGCGCCCGCAACCTGGTGCTGGCCACCGGCCTGCGCCCGGCCCTGCCCGAGGGCGTCCGGCCGTCCGAGCGGGTCTGGCACAACCGGGACTTCCTGCACCGCGTCGAGTCGCTGGCCGACCCGCGCCGCCTCGTCGTGGTCGGCGCCGGGCAGAGCGGCGCCGAGGTCACCGCGTTCCTGCACGAGAGGTTCCCGGCCGCCGAGGTGTGCGCGGTGTTCGCCCGCTACGGCTACAGCCCGGCCGACGACAGCTCGTTCGCGAACCGGATCTTCGACCCCGCCGCCGTCGACGACTACTTCGCCGCGCCCGAGCAGGTCAAGCGCAAGCTGATGGACTACCACGGCAACACCAACTACGCGGTGGTCGACAACGAGCTGATCGCCGAGCTGTACCGGCGGGTGTACCGGGAGAAGGTGCTGGGCGAGCAGCGGCTGCGGCTGCTCAACCTCTCCCGCGTGGCCGAGCTGGACGACCGCGGGGACGGCGTGGTGGTGACCGTCGAGTCGCTGAGCACCGGCGCGCGCGAGGTGCTCGACGCGGACGCGATCGTCTACGCCACCGGCTACCGCGAGGCCGACCCGACCGGGCTGCTCGGCGAGCTGGCCGGCCGCTGCGCCCGCGACGCGCACGGCAGGCTCGGCGTCGGCCGCGACTACCGCCTGGACACCGACGACGACCTGCTGGCCGGCCTCTACCTCCAGGGCGGCACCGAGCACACCCACGGCATCTCGTCGTCGTTGCTGTCCAACACCTCCGTGCGGGTGGGGGAGATCCTCCAGTCCGTGCTCGGCCGCCGCACGCCGGCAGTGCCCTCGCCGCCCGAATACGCGATCAGCGTCTCACGGGTGAGCTGAAACGCCCCGCAGTTTGTTAGGTTTCGCAAACCTAACCTGGTACAGCGGCGCGCCGCCGCGCCTCCGAAAGGGAAACCCTGTGATGTCCACGAAGTTCAAGCTGGTCGCGGCCGTCTCGGCCGCAGCGCTGGCGCTGGCCGCCTGCGGGGGCGGCGGCGACGCCGGCTCCGGCGGGACGAGCCAGACCAACGCGGCCTCCACCGGCGCGTTCCCGGTCTCGGTCGAGCACAAGTACGGCACCACCGAGATCAAGGCCGAGCCGAAGAAGGTCGTCACGCTCGGCCTGTCCGACCAGGAGCCCGTGCTGGCCCTCGGGGTCAAGCCGGTCGGGGTCGTGGACTGGTTCAAGGAGCGGCCCTACGGCAACTGGCCGTGGACCAAGGAACTCTGGGGCTCCACCCAGCCGGAGGTCGTCGGCGAGCGCGACGAGTACAACCTGGAGAAGGTCGCCGCGCTCAAGCCCGACCTGATCCTCGCGGTCTACTCCGGCATGAAGCAGGAGCAGTACGACACGCTGTCCAAGATCGCGCCCGTGGTCGCGCAGCCCAAGGCGTTCCCGGACTACGCCGCGCCGTGGCAGGACCAGACCCTGCACATCGGCAAGGCGCTGGGCAAGGCGAAGGAGGCGCAGGCGCTGATCGACGGCGTCGCGAAGAAGTTCGGCGAGGCCAAGGCCGCGCACCCCGAGTGGGCCGGCAAGAAGATGGTGGTGGCCGACAGCTTCAAGCCCGGCCAGTACTCCGCGTTCGCGCCGACCGACCCGAAGGCCATCTTCATGAAGGAGCTGGGCTTCACCCTCGTGGACGAGATCGGCAAGCTCGCCGGCCAGCTGAACGTGGCCGAGTTCAGCGAGGAGCGGTTCGACCTGCTCGACGCCGACCGCCTGGTGTGGCTCATGTTCGACCAGAGCGCGTGGGAGCGGGTCAAGTCCGTGCCCGCCTACCAGCGGCTCAAGGTCGTCAGCGAGAAGCGCGACCTGTTCCTCACCTACATGGACCCGCCGATCGGCGCGGCCATGTCGTTCAACACGGTGCTGAGCGTGCCCTACGGCATCGAGCAGGTCGTGCCGCTGCTCGAAGCGATCAAGAACTAGTCGGCGGATCCACCGCGGGTGGGGGTGCCGGCGTGCACCCCCACCCGCGGTGTGCGTGCGGGGAAGTCGGGAAGGAACGGGAAGGTCGTGACCATGGCGCTGCCCTTGACCGGTGCGCAGACCGGTGTCTGGTTGGCACAGCAGCTGGAGCCCGACAACCCCGTCTACAACGTGGCGTGGTACCTGGAGCTGCGCGGACCGGTCGACCACGACCGGCTGGAGGCGGCCGTCCGGCAGGTGATCGGGGAGACCGGCGCGCTGCACGTGCGGTTCACCGAGGACGGCCAGGTGCCGACGCCGCCGACCACCGACGTCACGCTCCTGTCGTTCGACTCGCTCGCCGACGCGCGGGCGTGGATGGACGACGACCTGGCGCGGCTGACGGACATCACCGCCGGACCGCTGTTCCACCACGCGCTGCTGCGCATCGCCGACGACCACGTGCTCTGGTACCAGCGCTACCACCACCTCGCGGTCGACGCCTACGGCTGCGTGCTGATCACCCGCCGCGCCGGCGAGCTGTACGAGGGCGCCGCGGAGCCGCGGCCCAAGCCGATCCAGGCGCTGGTCGACGCCGACCTCGCCTACCGCGACTCGGCGGCCCGCGAGGAGGACCGGGCGTTCTGGCACGCGAAGATGGCCGACCACCCCGAGCCGGTGCGGCTCGTGCCGCGGGCCGCCGGGCAGGTGCGCGAGGTCGTCCGCCGCACCGTCGAGCTGCCGGACCCGTTGACCTCGCGGCAGGTCATCGCCGCCGTCGCCGCCTACACCCACCGCGTGACCGGCGCGTCGGACCTGGTGCTGGCCATGCCGGTGACCGGTCGGCGCGACGCGGTCAGCCGGGTCACGCCCGGCATGGCGTCCACCGTGCTGCCGCTGCGCGTCACCGTGCGGCCGGACAGCACCATCACCGGCCTGATCGCCGACGTCGACCGCGAGATCCGCGAGGTCGTCCCGCGCAGCGCCTACCGCGGCGAGGACCTGGCCCGCGAGCTCGGCCTGCGCGACGGCATCCCGGAGCTGGTCGGGCCGACGGTCAACTACCTGGGCTTCGGCCGGGAGATGGGCTTCGCCGACCTCGACCCGGCGTTCCACACGCTGTCGCTGGGCCCCGTCAACGACCTGACCACCTCGTTCCTGCAACGCGCCGACGGCAGGCTGGTCGTCACGTTCGAGGCGAACGCCGCCGTGTGCACGCCGCAGGAGCTGGCCGACCACCAGCGCCGCTTCCTGCGCGTGCTCGACGCCGACCCGGACCGGCCCGTGGCGTCGATCGACCTGGTGGACGACGCGGAACGCTCGCGGCTGCTGGACTTCGGCACGTCGCCGCGCGAGGTGGACGAGGTGACGTGGCCCGGCGCGGTCGAACGCCAGGCCGCGCTGCGCCCGGACGCCGTCGCGGTGGTGTGCGAGGACGTGTCGCTGACCTACGCCGAGCTGAACGCCGCCGCCAACCGGCTCGCCCGCGCGCTCGTCGCCTCGGGGGTGCGGGCCGAGGACGTCGTGGGCGTGGCCCTGCCCCGGTCGGTCGACCTGGTCGTCACGCTGCTCGCGGTGATGAAGGCGGGCGCGGGGTACCTGCCGCTGGACCTCGACCACCCGCGCGACCGGGTCGACTACATGGTCGCCGACGCGGGCGCCCGGCTCGTCATCACGCCGGAGACCCGGTTCGACCTGCCCGCCGACGGCTCCGACCTGGGGTTGGACATCGCGCTCGACCAGGCCGCGTACGTGATCTACACGTCCGGCTCGACCGGGCGGCCCAAGGGCGTCGTGGTGACGCACGAGGGCATCGGCAGCCTCATCGCGACCGCGGTGGACCGGATCGGCATCACGCCGGACAGCCGGGTCGTGCAGTTCGCGTCCGTCGGGTTCGACGTGGCCGTGTGGGACCTGTGCATGTCGCTCGGCGTCGGCGGGCGCGCGGTCGTCGTGCCGTCGCACCGGCGGGTCGCGGGTGGGGAGTTGACCTCCTACATCGCCGCGCACGAGGCCACGCACATGATCCTGCCGCCGTCGCTGGTCGCCGCGCTGCCGCCGGAGTGCGAGCTGCCCGAGGGCGCGGTGCTGGTCGTCGGCACGGAGACCGTGCCGACCGAGCTGATCGCCCGGTGGGCGCGGCGGTTGCGCGTCGTCGCCGCGTACGGCCTGACCGAGGCCACGGTGAACTCCACGCTGTGGGCCGCCCAGCCCGACTGGACCGGGCCCGTGCCGATCGGCGTGCCGGACCCGAACACCCGCTGCTACGTCCTCGACTCGGCGCTGCGGCCGGTGCCGGTGGGCGTCGAGGGCGAGCTGTACGTCGGCGGGCGCGGGCTCGCGCGGGGGTACCGGGGACAGGCGGCGCTGACCGCGTCCCGGTTCGTCGCCGATCCCTTCGCCGGACCCGGTTCCCGCATGTACCGGACGGGCGACCGGGCGAAGTGGCGCGCCGACGGGAACCTCGACTTCCTGGGCCGGTCCGACGGCCAGGTGAAGATCCGGGGTTTCCGGATCGAGCCGGGCGAGGTCGAGAGCGTCCTCATGGCGCACCCGGAGATCGCGCAGGCCGCCGTGCTGGTGCGGGAGGACCACCGGCGGGTGAAGCGGCTGGTCGCGTACGTGGTCGGCACGGCGTCGCCGGCGGACGCGCGCGAGCACGTCTCCTCGGCGTTGCCGGAGTACATGGTGCCGTCGGTCGTGGTGCCGATGGCGGGGCCGCTGCCGCTGACCCCGAACGGCAAGCTGGACCGCGCGGCGCTGCCGGAGCCGGACTGGACCGCCCTGGCCGGTGACGCGCCGGCCACGAACCCGGTCGAGCGGACGTTGGTGGAGCTGGTCGAGGCGGTGCTGGGGCTGACGCCCGGGATCCACGACAACTTCTTCGAGCTGGGCGGCGACAGCATCGTCACGATGCAGTTGGTGTCGCGGGCGCGTGACGCGGGCCTGGAGTTCACCCCGCGCGAGGTGTTCGAGCACCGGACCGTGGCCGGGTTGGCGCGGGTCGCGCGGGTGGCCGGGGCCGACGAGGTCTCGCTGGACGGGTTCTCCTCGGACGTGCTGCCGGCGTCGCCGTTGCAGGAGGGCTTCTTCTTCCACGCGCGGTACGACGCCGACGACTCGTACGTGGTGCAGGAAGTGCTGAGCCTGGACGTCGACCGGGACGCCGTGCAGGGGCTGCTGGACCGGCACCCGTTGCTGCGGGCGGGTTTCCGCCAGACCGACCGCGGGCGCGTGGAGCAGGTGATCGCGGAGGCGTCGACGCTGCCGTGGCGCGAGTACCCGGCCACCGACGACGTCGAGGCCGTGCTGGCCGCGGAACGGGCGGAGCCCTTCGACCTGTCCCGGCCGCCGTTGATGCGCGCGGCCCGGCACGGCGACCGGCTGGTGCTGACGCTGCACCACATCCTGCTGGACGGGTGGTCGGTCGGGCTGCTGCGGCGTGAGCTGGTCGGCGGCCGGCTGGAGCCGGTCGACCACCGGCGCTACTTCGCGTGGCTGGCGAGCCGCGACCGCGACGCGGCGCACGAGGCCTGGCGCGCGGCACTGTCCGATGTGGACGAACCGACGAAGGTGGTCGGCACGGTCTCGCCGCGCCACGGGCAGCACCGCGTGCGGCTCCCCGCCGAGCTGAGCGCGGCGTTGTCGGGCCAGGCGCGGCGGCGCGGCCTCACCCTGAGCACGGTCCTGCACGGCGCGTGGGGCCTGCTGCTCGGCGGCCTCACCGGGCGGGCGGACGTCGTCTACGGCACCACCGTGGCCGGGCGGCCGGCCGAGGTGCCCGGCATCGAGAACGCGGTCGGGCTGTTCATCAACACCGTCCCCGTCCGCCAGCGCTGGCGGGGCGCGGACAGCCTGGCGACCACCTTCCAGCACCTGCAGAGCGAGCAGGCGCGGCTGCTGGACCACCAGCACCTCGGCCTCGCCGAGATCCAGCGCGTCACCGGGCACGGCGAGCTGTTCGACACCCTCGTCGTGGTGGAGAACTTCCCCGACCTGGTCGACGACGTCGAGATCCGCGACCAGGTGCACTACCCGCTGGCCCTGGTCGCCCTGCCCGGCGACCGCATCGAACTGCGCCTCAAGCACCGCCTCCCCGACGCCGAGGCGGCCGCCCTCGCCCAGCGGCTGGTCCGGCTGCTGTCCGCGTTCGCCACCACCCCCGACCGGCCGGTGGCGAGCCTCGACCTCGTCTCCGACGCCGAAGCCGAGTGGCTGGGGCGGCTCAACGCGACCGCCGTCGACGTGCCGGAAGGCACGCTCGTCAGCCGGATCGCCGACCAGAGCGCCCGCACCCCGGACGCCGTCGCGGTCGTCTACGACGACGTCACCCTCACCTACGCCGAACTCGACCGGCGCTCCACCGCGCTGGCCCGCAGGCTGCGCGGCCACCGCGTCGTCGGCGTGGCCGTGCCGAGGTCCGCCGAGCTGCTGGTGGCGCTGCTGGGCGTGCTCAAGGCCGGCGCCGCGTACCTGCCCCTCGACCTCGACTACCCGGCCGAGCGCGTCGAGTTCATGCTGGCCGACTCCGGCGCGACCACCGTCGTCCGGCCCGAGGACTGCGCCGACACCGAAGCCCCGCCGGTCGACCTCCCCGCACCCCACCCGGACCAGCCCGCCTACCTGATCTACACGTCCGGCTCGACCGGGCGGCCCAAGGGCGTCGTCGTCACGCACCGCGCGATTGTGAACCGGCTCGCCTGGATGCAGCACGAGTACGGCCTCACCGCCGACGACCGCGTGCTGCAGAAGACGCCCTCCAGCTTCGACGTCTCGGTGTGGGAGTTCTTCTGGGCCCTGTGCGAGGGCGCGGCCGTCGTGCTCGCCAAGCCGGACGGCCACCGCGACCCCGCCTACCTCGCCGACCTGATCCGCCGCGAGCGGATCACCACGCTGCACTTCGTGCCGTCGATGCTGGCCGCGTTCCTCGGCGTCCCCGAGGTGCACGAGGACGCGGCGTGGTCGGCGAGCCTGCGCCGCGCGTTCAGCAGCGGCGAGGCGTTGACCGGCGACGTGGCCGCCCGGTGGCTCGCGCTCACCGCCGTGCCGCTGCACAACCTCTACGGCCCCACCGAAGCCGCCGTCGACGTCACCTACTTCGAGTACGACGCCGCACCGGATCCGGCCGTGCCGATCGGCCGCCCGGTCTGGAACACGCGGCTGCACGTGCTCGACCCGTTCCTGCGGCCCGTCCCCGCCGGCGTGCCGGGTGAGCTGTACCTGGCGGGCGTCCAGCTCGCCCTCGGCTACCACGGCCGGTTCGCGCTCACCGCCGAGCGGTTCGTCGCCGACCCGTTCGGCGCGCCCGGCGACCGCATGTACCGCACGGGCGACCTGGTGGTGCGCCGCCCGGACGGCGTGCTCGTCTACCTCGGCCGCACGGACCGGCAGGTCAAGGTGCGCGGCAACCGGATCGAGCTGGGCGAGGTCGAGGCCGCGCTGGTCAGGCAGCCCGGCGTCCGGCGGGCCGCGGTCATCGCCCGGGACAACCAGCTCCTCGCCTACGTGACACCGGCCGACGTCGACCTCGACGCGGTGCGGGCCGGCGTCGCCGACGCCCTGCCCGCCGCGATGGCGCCGCACGCGATCGTGGCGCTGCCCGACCTCCCGCTCACCCCCAGCGGCAAGCTCGACCAGAACGCGCTGCCCTCGCCCACCCTCGCCAAGGCCGAACGCCGTGCGCCGCGCAACGACCGCGAACGCCTGCTGTGCGAGGTGTTCGCCGACGTGCTCGGCCTGGCCGACCTCGGCGTGGACGACGACTTCTTCGTGCTGGGCGGCGACAGCATCACGTCCATCGCGGTGTCCAGCCGGGCCCGGAGGCTGGGCGTCGAGATCAGCCCGCGCGACGTGTTCGAGCACCGCACGGTCGCCGCGCTGGCCGCCGTCGAGACCACCGCGGACACCGCCGACGACGCGCCGCTGCTCGTGCTGACCGACGAGCAGCGCGCCGCGCTGCCCGAGGCGGAGGACGTCTGGCCGCTCTCGCCGTTGCAGGAAGGCCTGTACTTCCACGCCAGCTACGACACCGGCGCGCTCGACGTCTACCTCTCCCAGGAGACGATGGACTTCGCCGGCCGGCTGGACGTCGAACGCCTGCGCCGCGCGGGCGCCGCGCTGCTGGACCGCAACCCGAGCCTGCGCGCCGGGTTCACCAGCGACGGCGTGCCGTCACCCGTGCAGTTCATCGCGCCCGGCCTGGAGATCCCGGTGCGCGTGGTCGAGGCCGAGGACGCCGACGTGCCGGACCTGCTGGCCGCCGACCGGCGCGAGCGGTTCGACCTGGCCGCGCCGCCGCTGTGCCGGTTCCTGGTGCTGCGGCTGCCCGACGGCCGCGACCGGCTCGTCATCACGCACCACCTGATCCTGTGGGACGGCTGGTCGGCGTGGCTGTTCCTGGAGCAGCTGCTGGAGCTGTACCGCGACGTCGACGCCGAGCTCCCGCCGCCCGGCAGCTACCGCGACTACCTGGCCTGGCTGGCCCGGCAGGACCACGACGCGGCCCTGCGGGCGTGGCGCACCGCGCTGTCCGGCCTGCGCGAGCCCACCCTGGTCGCGCCCGTCGACCGGTCGCGCGAGCCGGTCATCCCGGCCGAGTTCCAGCAGGAGCTGACCGAGGAGCTGACCGAGCGCATCCGGGCGCAGGCCCGGCGGCACGGCCTGACCGCGAACGCCGTGTTCAACGCCGCGTGGGCGATGGTGCTGGCGAGCCAGGTCGGCCGCGACGACGTGGTGTTCGGCACCGCCGTCGCGGGCCGCCCGGTCGAGGTCGACGGCGTCGAGCACGTCATCGGCATGTTCCTCAACACCATCCCCACCCGCATCGCGATCGACCCGCGCGAGACCGTGCTGGAGCTGCTGCGGCGCGTCCAGGCCGAGCGGACCGCGCTCATGTCCTACGAGCACGTCGGCCTCGGCGAGATCCAGCAGGAGGCGGGCCACCGGCAGCTGTTCGACACGCTGTTCGTGCTGCGCACCGGCGACGGCGACGACCGCCAGGGCGGGTTCGCGGCCCGGCACGGCGTGCTCGAAGTGTCCAATGTGGACGGCACGCACTTCCCGCTGACGCTCATCATCACGCCCGGCGCGCGCACCCGCGTCACGCTGGCGTCCCGGCCGGACGTCTTCACCGCCGACGCCGCCGAGGCCCTGCTCACCCGGTACACCACCGTGCTGCGCCGACTGGTCGAATCGCCGGACGCGCTCCTCGGCGCGCTCGACGTGCTGCCCGACCGCGAACGGCGCGCGCTGGAGGCCGAGTGGGACGGCAGCGCCAACCCCATGGTGTCCGAGACCATCGCCGACCTGCTCGTCGCCCAGGCCCGCAAGACCCCGGACGCGACCGCGCTCGTGTTCGGCGACCAGCGGCTGACCTACGCCGAACTGCAGGACCGGATCGACGCCCTGGCCCGGCTGCTGATCAGCCGGGGCGCGGGGCCGGAGCGGGTGGTCGCGCTGGCATTGCCGCGCACGATCGAGATGGTGGTGGCGTTGTTCGCGGTGCTCCGCACCGGGGCCGCCTACCTGCCGCTGGACCTCGACCACCCGGCCGACCGGCTGCTGCTGATGATCGAGGACACCGCGCCGCTGTGCGTGCTCTCGACCACGGCGGTCGGGCTGGTTCCGGACGCGCTGTGCCTCGACGACCTGCCGGAGGGCCCGCGGGACGTCGAGTGGCCCACGTTCTCGCTGGACCACCCGGCGTACGTGATCTACACCTCCGGCTCCACCGGCCGGCCGAAGGGCGTCGTCACGCCGTACCGCGGCCTGACGAACATGCAGCTCAACCACCAGCAGGCGATCTTCGCGCCCGCCATCGCGGCGGCCGGCGGTCGGCGGCTGCGCATCGCGCACACCGTGTCGTTCGCGTTCGACATGTCGTGGGAAGAGCTGCTGTGGCTGGTCGAGGGCCACGAGGTGCACGTGTGCGACGAGGAGCTGCGCCGGGACGCGGCGGCCCTGGTGGCGTACTGCGACGAGCACCTGGTCGACGTGGTCAACGTGACCCCGACCTACGCCCAGCTGCTGATCGAGGAGGGCCTGCTGGAGGGCCACGTGCCCGCGCTGGTGCTGCTCGGCGGCGAGGCCGTGCCGGAATCGGTGTGGCAGCGGCTGCGCGAGACGCCCGGCACGTACGGCTACAACCTGTACGGGCCCACCGAGTACACGATCAACACGCTCGGCGCGTCCACCGAGGACAGCGAGACGGCGACCGTCGGCAAGGCGATCTGGAACACCAGGGCCTACGTGCTGGACGCGCGCCTGCGGCCGGTACCGCCCGGCTCGCCCGGCGAGCTCTACATCGCGGGTGTCGGCCTGGCCCGCGGCTACCACGACCGGTTCGGCCTGACCGCCGAGCGGTTCGTCGCCGACCCGTACGGGCCGCCCGGGACCCGCATGTACCGCACGGGTGACCTGGTGCGCGCGCGGGCCGACGGCAACCTGGACTTCCTCGGCCGCACCGACGACCAGGTCAAGATCCGCGGCTACCGGGTCGAGCTCGGCGAGGTCGAGTCGGCCCTGGCCGCCCAGCCGGGCGTGACGCACGCGGCGGTCGTCGTGGACGCGGGTCCGGGCGGGGTGAAGCGCCTCGTCGGGTACGTGGTCGCCGACACCGATCCCGCGGCGCTGCGGGAGAACCTGAAGCGCGGCCTGCCCGACTACATGGTGCCCGCCGCGATCATGCCGGTGGACGCGCTGCCGCTCACCGTGAACGGCAAGCTCGACGTGCGCGCCCTGCCGAAGCCGGTGGTCTCCGGCGCGGTCTCGTCGCGCGCCGCCGCCACCCGGGAAGAGGAAGTGCTGTGCGGCTTGTTCGCCGACGTGCTCGGGGTGCCGTCGGTGGGCGTGGACGACAACTTCTTCGACCTCGGCGGCCACTCGCTGCTCGCCACCCGGTTGGTCAGCCGGGCCCGCACGGCGCTGGGCGTGGACCTGGCGATCCGTGACCTGTTCGACGCGCCCACGGTCGCGGAACTGGCCCTGCGGGCCGGTGGTGGGTCGGTTCGGCCGCCGCTGGCGCCGGTCGAGCGGCCCGCCGAGCTGCCGCTGTCGTCGGCGCAGCAGCGGTTGTGGCTGATCCAGCAGATGGAGGGCACGTCCGCCGCTTACAACTTCCCGCTGGTGTTCACGCTGCACGGCGCGCTGGACGTGGCCGCGTTCACCGCCGCCGTCGGCGACGTGGTCGACCGGCACGAGGCGCTGCGGACGGTGTTCGGCGAGCACGAGGGCACGCCGTTCCAGCGGGTGCTGCCCGACGCCACGCCGGTCGTGGCGGTCCGGGAGGCGTCCCGCGAGGACGTGCCGGACATCGTGCGCGCCGAGGTCGAGCGGCCGTTCGACCTGCGCACCGAGCTGCCGCTGCGGGTGACGATCGCGTCGTTGGCGCACGACGAGCACCTGATCGTCATCCTGCTGCACCACATCACCACCGACGAGTGGTCCGACCGGCCGTTCCTGCGCGACCTCGCGACGGCGTACCGGGCGCGGCGGGCCGGTGAGGCTCCCGGGTGGGAGCCGCTGCCCGTGCAGTACGCGGATTACACCGTGTGGCAGCGGGACGTGCTGGACGTCGTCGGCGAGCAGCAGCTGGACTTCTGGGCGCGGGCGCTGGCCGGCGCGCCGGAGGAGCTGGAGCTCCCGGTGGACCGGCCGCGGCCGGGACGCCCCACGTTCCGCGGCTCGGACCTGGAAGTGGTGTTCGAGCAGGCCGCGGCCGATCGGCTGCGGGCGTTCGCGCAGACGTCCGGCGCGTCGATGTTCATGGTGCTGCAGGCCGCCGTCGCCGCCCTGCTGAGCAGGTTGGGCGCGGGCGAGGACATCCCGTTGGGCGCGCCGATCGCGGGCCGCACCGACGAGGCGCTGGACGACCTGGTCGGCTTCTTCGTCAACACGCTCGTGCTGCGGGCCGACCTGTCCGGCGACCCGGGCTTCGCCGAGCTCGTCGGGCGGGTGAAGGAGACGTCGCTGGCGGCGTTCTCGCACCAGGACGTGCCGTTCGAGGCCGTGGTCGACCGGCTGAACCCGACCCGTTCGGCGGCGCGCAACCCGCTGTTCCAGGTGATGGTCGGCTACCACAGCCGCGGCGGCGACGCGGGCTCGTTCGACGGCCTGCCGGTGACGTGGGTCGGCCACGAGACCACGACCGCGAAGTTCGACCTGGTGTTCAGCTTCACCGAGGTGGTCGACGGCCCGGTGGTGTGCCGGCTGGAGTACGCGACCGACCTGTTCGACCGGGTGACCGTCGAACGGCTCGGCGCGCGGCTGACCACGCTGGTCGACGCCGTGCTGGCCGCGCCGTCCGCGCCGGTGAGCGCGGTGGACCTGCTCGCGCCCGACGAGCGCCGGCGCGTGGTCGACGAGTTCAACCGGACCGCCAGGGCGGTGCCGGAGGAGGCGTTCACGACGATGTTCGCCCGGTGCGTCGCCGAGAAGCCGGACGCGGTCGCCGTGGTCGACCGCCACCGCTCGGTCGACTACGCCTGGCTGGACGCCCGGTCCAACCGGATCGCCCGCCTGCTCGCGGCACGCGGGGTCGGCCGCGAGTCCGTGGTCGGCATCGCGGTGCCCAAGTCGGCGGACATGGTCGCCACCGTGCTGGCGGTGCTGAAGCTCGGCGCGGCCTACCTCCCGCTCGACCTCTCGCACCCGGCGGACCGGATCGCGTACCTGATCGAGGACTCGGCGGCCTCGGTCGTCGTGACCACGTCCGACGCCCCGGTGCCGGCGCCCGCCGTGCTGCTGGATTCCCCGGACGTGGTCGAGGAGCTGGCCGCGCTGGACGGGACCGCGGTGGGGGACGGGCCGCTCGGGCTCGACTCGGCGATGTACGTGATCTACACGTCCGGCTCGACCGGTCGGCCCAAGGGCGTGGTGGTGCCGCACGAGGGCATCTCCAGCCTCGCCGCGACCGCCATCGACCGGATGGGGCTCACCGCCGAGAGCCGGGTGCTGCAGTTCGCCTCGGTCGGCTTCGACGTGGCGGTGTTCGAGCTGACCATGGCGCTCTGCGTGGGCGGACGGCTGGTGTTCGCGCCGGACGAGGTGCGCGTGGCGGGCCCGGAGCTGACCGACTTCCTGCGCGACCGGCGGATCACGCACATGATCCTGCCGCCGTCGCTGGTGTCCGCGCTGCCCGCCGACTGCGAGCTGCCCGAGGGCTCCACCATCCTGGTCGGCACCGAGACCGTGCCGCCGGACGTGATCGGCCGCTGGGCCGGGCGGCTGAACCTGCTCGCCGCGTACGGCCTCACCGAGGCCACGGTCAACTCCACGCTGTGGAGGGCCGTGCCGGAGTGGGACTCGGCCGTGCCGATCGGCGTCCCCGACCCCAACACCACCGTGTACGTGCTGGACGACCGGCTGCGGCCGGTGCCGCCCGGCGTGGTCGGCGAGCTGTACGTGTCCGGTCGCGGCCTGGCCCGCGGGTACATCGGCCAGGCCGCGCTGACGGCGTCGCGGTTCGTCGCCTCGCCGTTCGGCCCGCCGGGAGCCCGCATGTACCGCACCGGCGACCGCGCGCGCTGGCGTGCGGACGGCAACCTGGACTTCCTCGGCCGCGTCGACACCCAGGTCAAGATCCGCGGCTTCCGGATCGAGCTCGGCGAGATCGAAGCCGCCCTGACCAGGCACCCAGCCGTGGCGCAGGCGGCCGTCGTCGCCGACCGCACGGGTGACGTGACCCGGCTCGTCGGGTACGTGGTCGGCTCGACGGAGGACGACCTGCGCGCGCTCGTCGCCGAACGGCTGCCCGAGTACATGGTCCCGGCCACGGTGATCTTCCTGGACGGCCCGCTGCCGTTGACGCCCAACGGCAAGCTCGACCGCCGCGCGCTGCCGCGACCCGACTGGTCCGCGCTGACCGGCGACGACCGGCCGGTCACGCCGGAGCAGAAGGCGATCGCGGAGCTGTTCGCCGAGATCCTCGGTGTGTCGCCGGGTGTCCACGACAACTTCTTCACCCTCGGCGGCCACTCGATGGCGTCCATGCGGCTGGTCGGCAAGATCCGGTCGGTGTTCGGGGTCGACATCGCGTTGCGCGACGTGTTCGACTCGCCCACCGTCGCCGGGCTGGCCGGGCGGCTGACCGGCGCCACGTCGGCCCGGCCGCGGCTGCGCCGCTTCGACCGGCCGGTGGACCTGCCGACGGCGCCGGTGCAGCGGGGTCCGGTCTCCTGGGACCACGCGCTGGCGTTGAAGGCCTCGACGCCGTTCGACGTGCCGGCGCTCGTCGCCGCCTACGCGGACGTGGTCGAGCGGCACGAGCCGCTGCGCACGGTGCTGGACGGTGACGTGCAGCGCGCCGTCGCGGTGCCGCCGCTGGAGGTCGAGCCGGTGGTGGCGCTGGACGAGGCGCTGCCCGCGTTCGCCGCCGGGCCCGTGGAGCCCGGCCGCCCGCCCGTGCGGGCCCGGCTGGTCGTGGACGCCTCCGGCGCGCAGGCGTTGCTGCTGACCATGAGCTACCTCGCGGTGGACGAGTGGTCGGTGGTGCCGCTGTTCCGGGACCTCCAGCGGGCCTACGCGGCACGCCGGCGCGGCGAAGCTCCACAGTGGACCGGCCTGCCCGTGACCTACGCCGACTACGCGCTGTGGTCGGCGGAGGTCGTGGCGGCGGTGGGGGAGAAGCAGCACGCGTTCTGGCGCGACGCGCTGCGCGACCTGCCCGACCTGGCCCTGCCCCGCTCCGGGGACCGGCGGCCCGGCCGCCACCCCGCCGCGGTGGTCCCGTTCTCGCTGCCCGCGTCGCTGCACGCGGCCGTCGACCGACTGGCCACCCGGACCGGCACCAGCATGTTCATGGTGGTGCAGGCCGCCGTGGCCGCCGCGCTCACGCCGTACGGCACGGACCTCCCGATCGGCACGATGGTCGCCGGGCGGACCGAGGAGGCGCTGGCCGACCTGGTCGGCTGCTTCGCCAACCGGATCGTGCTGCGCACCGACACCGCCGGCCGCCCGAGCTACACCGAGCTGCTGGCCCGCGTCCGCGCCACCGACCTGGCCGCGTTCGACCACGCGGACGTGCCGGTGCCCGTGGAACCGCAGGTGATGATCATCCACCACGAGAAGGCGGTCCTGTCGACCCTGGAGGGCGGCACGGGCTCGCTCGAAGCCGTGCCGACCGGCGCCACACCCGCCGAGCTGACCGTCAGCTTCTACGAACCGCGGGACGACGGCCCGGTGCCGTGCTACCTCGTCTACGCGACCGACCTGTACACCCCGACCACCGCCCAACACCTGGTCGACGCGGTGCTGCACCACCTGCACCGCGCGACGACCGACCCCGACCGGAGGATCGAGCCGTGACCAACCCGTTCGAAGACCCCGAAGGCCGTTTCCACGTCCTGGTCAACGACGAGGGCCAGCACTCGCTGTGGCCGTCGTTCGCCGACGTCCCCGCCGGCTGGACCACGCGCTTCGGCCCCGACACGCGCGACGCCTGCGTGGCGTACGTGGAGGAGCACTGGACCGACCTGCGCCCCCTCTCCCTGCGCTGACCTTCTTACTGTTCCAACAGGCTTCGCAGCAGTCGACGGGCGTCGTCGCGGAACACCTCGCTCCACTGGGCGAGGTTCCGCGCGGCGTGCACGCGGACGTGCTTAGGGATCCGGTCGTCGAACGCCACCTCACGTGCCGCGATGACGGCTGATTCCCGGTGCTCGCGGTGGTTGGCGACGAGTGCTTCGGCACTGCGCAGCCGGACCAGCGGCGGGAGGTCGCGATCCCGCGTCATCTCGCGCAACGGGTGCGTGGCTTGGAGTGGTGCGATGGCAGCGATGGCCTTCAACGCGTGCAACCTGTGCAGTGGGTTCTCCGCCGCGCACAGCTCACCGAGGATCTTCAGCGCTTCCGCCCGCCTGCTCCGCGCCGCCTTCTGCAACACTACGGCCGCTCGCACCCGACTGGCCGTCGGCAAGGTGGTGTCCACGGCCATCGAATGCGCGATCTCGGCCGCTTGGGCGCGGCCGGGCCCACCGAACCTGACCAGGTCCGACGCCGCCGCGCACCGCAACGCGGGTTGTTGCGCGACATCGGACGCTATCTCGCGAAGCAGTTCGGCTCCCCTGGCACGGTCATCCGGCCGGTAGTCGACCAACTTCTTCGCGGCGAGCCGTCGGACGATAAGGGACATGCGCTCGTCGTCGCGCACGGCTCGGACTTCGTCCAACCCGTCCACGTGGCGGAGCCTGAACAGCGCGTCGAGCCGTCGGCGCGAGGAGGCCCGCTCGTCCGAAGCGACCTGCCGCAGGAAGTCCAGCACTTCAGCAGGCGGGTTCCGCAGGAGATCGGTGATCAGCTCCACGGCCCGGAACCGGGTGTGCAGCCGCTCCACCTCGTTTTCGACCACCCCCAGGAGGTGGGCTACTGCTTCACGTCGGTGCGGCGTGCCGCAGTCGGCCAGGGCACGCCAGGCGCGGAACCGGATCCTGCTGTCCGAGAGCAATTCGGTCAGCGTGGCGACTGCTTCAGGCACGGACTGGCGCGAGGATCCTACGAGCGCAACCGCCGCCGTGACACGGTCTGCGGATGTCGACTCGACAGCGGTCATCACGTCCCGCGCGACCGCAGTCACCACTTCGGCCAACGGCGGGTCGACGTAACGCGGGAGGCGCACCGCGACGGGCGTAATGGCGTCGGTCACGATCTCCCGCAGGACGGCATTCCTGGCCCGCTCGGTGACGCGGTGGAGTGCCTGGCGCCGGGTGGGCGTGGATGCACTCGGGTGGTGCACGACGGCGAGGTTGAGCTTGTTGATTTCACCCTGTCGAAGCGCTTTGAGCCTGTCGAGTCCCTGGACCAGTTCGAGCTGCTCGGCCAAGGTCACCAGCGGGTGGACGAGCAACCGCCTGAGCGTCGCGACGCACTCGCGCCACCGGGACCGGTCGAGCCGGACCAGGTCGTGCGCGGCTCGACAGCGCTCCTCGACCACGACATCCTTGTCGTTCAGGACCGCTTCGAAGAAGCCGATGGCATCCGTCGCGGACGGTTCGAACCGCGCCAACGTCATGATGGCATCGCTGCGCTCGGCGACAGCGAGGTGGACATCGGCCGCCAGCCGCCGGAGTTCCCGGATCGACCCTTCATCGGGCCGACCGTGCAGATCGATCACCAGTTCCGCGGCTTGCTGCTTCGCATCACGGTCGGTGTCCCGGTTCAACCGCGCGAGGGCGAGTGCAGTGACATCGGCGCCCAATCGCGCGAGCTGGAGCAACTTCAACTTCCACGACAGAGCCGACGCGTGCAGGGTGACGTCGGCTACCAGGTCGAGCGCTTCCGCGATGTGGCGGGGATCAAGCGCGGCCAGGATGGTTGCGGCTTCGGTTCGCTCGTTCGGTTGCACCAGGTGGTCGAGCATGACCTCACGCACCGATGTCGCAGTCGACTCGTCGTGGTGGCCAAGTGCGATCAGCGCCTCGGCTCCCGCTATGACCACGTCGGCATCGGCGCTCGCACCGATCACGCCCTGGATGTGGTCCGCCAGCCGAGCCCGCGCCTGCAGAGCCATCCTTGGGAAGTTGTTTATCACCGATCTCGTCATGCTCGCGAAGTCGGTTCTCCACAGCTCGATGGCGGTGGACAACAAGGCCGGGTGGAATCTGCGATGGAGTCCCACGAGCTGGGAGCACGCCTGGTATCGGGTGATCCAGGGAAGTTTCGTATCGGCGAAGACGCGCAGCAGATGGTCCGCAGCCCGATCGTGGTCCTCGGCGTTTATCTCCAAACTTGCGAAGGCGAACCTCGTGTAGGCGTCTTCGTTCGTCCTGGAGATCAGGAGATCGAGCTGCGCTTCGTCGGCTGCCTCCGCGTATCGGGTGTCGAGTGAGGCGAGCACCCGCCAAGCCCTGGAAGCGTCGTAGTGGCGGAGGTCGCCGCTGAGGACGTCAAGCAGGTTCGCCACCACCTCAGCGTGGAATTCCGGCCCGAGGCGGCTCAACTCGTCGGCTGCGTAGCACCGCAACCCCGGTTCGACCTCCGGATCGACGAGTTCACGGCGTAACCGGTTGATGCCGTTGGTCCGGTGTGGTTCGCCGAACTCAGCCAGGCGACCAAGGGCACCTTCTCTTTCGAACCCGGTGATCAAGGGGTCGTCGGCGATGCGCAGCAGGTGTCGTGCCGCCTCGCTGTGGTAGTCCGGGCTGAAGTCGGCGAGCGTTCGAGCCGCCCAGTAGACCGCGTTCTCGTCGGCCTGGTGATCGTTGATCGTTTCGCGCAGGCGGATCGCCGCGTCGTGAGGGTCGCACGCGCCGAGGTCGATCAACGCCACCAGGACGCTGCGTCGTTCCGAGTGCGACCTGTGGAGTTCGGTCATCATGGCTCGCAGGCGATCCGCGGCGGTGGCGCGGTGCTTCGGCCCCAGTTCGGCGAGCACCTCTGCCGCGGCAACACGGTGGTAGCAGGGGAGCCGCTTGAGCTCTGCTCGTTCGATGAGAGCGGTCGCCGCCTGTTCCAGGTGATGTGCTCCCAGAGAAGCGAGGGCGGTGGCGGCGTCCCTGCGCCCGATCATCGACTCGACCGGATCGCGCAACACCGCCAGGAAGACCTCGGCGCACCTGCCGTGGAACTCGACGCCTATTTCCACCAGGCCGGTCGCGATCTCGACCAGGTCGCCGTTCGGCATGAGCGGGTCGTCGAGGAAGTCCAGCAGGGCCTTCGCGGCGTCGTCGCGTCCCTCGTGGCTGAGGCTCGCGAGGACGACGGCCGCGGTGCGGCAGTCGGACATCACGGCGTACGGGTCGGCCAGCACAGCGCGTAGGCCGCGTTCGGCCGCGTCACGTTCGGAGGGCCCGCACTGCGACAACGCCTCGGCGGCGGCGAGGCGATCGGTCACCGCGACAGTCGTGTCGTCGGCGACGGCGCAGAGCAGCGTGACCGCTTCCGGGGTGTGGGCGGTGCGCAGGCGGGTGGCCAGGGCGGTGGCCGCCTCGATCCGGGACTGCCAGGGTGCACGGTCGTCGCGCGCGAGGTCGAGCAGCCACGACACGAGTGCGGGGTGGTGGGCGGCACGGCTCGCGTGGCGCAGCACCTCCGCTCCCAGGTACTCCGTGGTCATGGCCCACGCCCGCGTCGTGGCCAGGAAGTCGTCGACGACCGCGGGACCGGCCGGGAGGTGCTGGGCGAGGAGCTTCGCCGCCAGGACGTGGTGGTTCACACCGCCTCCCCCGTGCAACCACCGCACCACGTGATCGGCCTGGTCCGGGTGCAGACGCGTGTAGTGCAGCAGCACGGCGCGCGAGTGCCGGCCCTGGTCACCCTGCAACGCGGTGTGCAGCAGGGCGTTGAAGTCGTCGTGGTCGGCGGCGAAGGAGGTAGGCAGCTCACGGGCTCTGGCGGTGGCCGCCAGGTGCTCGGCGAAGCTGTGGTGCAGGAAGCGCAGGTCGTCGCCGCGCTGGACGAGCGGGCCGACCCTGGTGAGGAAGGTGGTCAGCTCGTCGGTCCACCCGACCCGCACCGGCAGGCGTTCGGAGACCCAGGTGCGGGCGGCGGCCATCAGCGAGGTGTCGGTCTGGAGGCGGACGCGGCCCAGGTGCTCCAGCAGGTCGTCGCGCAGGTGGTCGAAGGGACCCGGAGCCGTCGGGTGGGCGGTGAGCAGGTAGTCCAAGTAAGCCTTGTAGAGCTCGTACTGGTTGTCCGGCAGCGGGCGGTCGCCGAACTGCTCGAAGATGATCGCGGCGATGGTCGCCAACAGGGGTACGCGGACCAGTTCGTCGAGGTGCGCGGCTTGGAGCTGCCGGACGAAGCGGTCGGCCTCGCCGGGGCTGTCGTCGAACCAGTTGTGCGCGAAGCGGCGCAGCGCCTCCTCGTCGAACGGTTGCAGCTCGTACCGGGCGGCGGACGCGCGCTGCAGCGGTGCGAGGATCGAGCCCTCGATCGGCCTGGTGGTCACCACGACGCGGTAGGGCGAACCCGGTGCGGCGCAAGCCTCCAGCACGTGCAGCAGCCGGCTCTGGTCGGCCGGGTCGGCGACCTCGTCCAAGCCGTCGATCAGCAAGAGCCACCGGCAGTCGGCTACCCGTTCGGAGACCTGTGCGGCGCTGACCTCGGACCACAGCAGCGAGCCGTAGTCGGCCCCGATGCTGTCCACGAGCGCCTTGGGGAACGGCAGGTCCAGGCGGGTGGCCAGTTCGCGAGCGGTGAGCCGCAGGGGCACCACCGGTTCGGCCAACGGCGGCGGGTCGTCGCTGCCGGACCACTGGGCGGCGATCTCACCCGCGAGCCGGAGCGACAGCGTCGACTTGCCCTGTCCCGGACCACCGGTGACGAGGACGTGCTCATCGTCGTCCAACGCCTGCTGCACCGTCCGCGCCGGCGGCCTGACGGTCAGCCGCGGCTTCGGCGCGGCCCGCTCGCGCAGCAGCCCGCGCTCGTCCAACTCCGGTTCCGTGCGGTGCTGCTCGTCGTGCGCGTCCTCGGTCCCTGCCCCCAGTTCCTGGCGGACGTACACCGTGTCCAACGACGGCGTGCGCGCGCCGGGCAGCCGGTACGGCAGCTTGCGGGCCTCGGCCTCCTGCGCCCGCAGCAGCGACCGCACCTCAGCGGGGAGGGCGGGTAACGACGACCAGTCGTCGGGAGCCTCCCGGCGGCTCGACCGCTCGGCCCTGCGCCGCTGCTCGCGCCCGTCCCACGCCGCCCGCCACAGCCGCACCGCCCGTTCCCGGTCCATGGCCAGCGCGGTGACCAGTGCGTCCAAGACCTGGCGGCTCGGCAGGTAGCGACCTCCGCACACCTCGGACACCTTGGAGCGGGACAGGCCCACCCGCTGCGCGACCCAGTCCTGGGTGACGCGGGCGGCGGCGCGGTGTCGCTCGACCTCGGCGGCGAAGGTTCGTTCCTGCGCAGACGGCTCCACTCGTCACCCCTCGGCGTGTCCCCGGTCGTGTCCCGGAAACGTCCCTCCGCTGTCGGGACGTCCTCCAGTCGACCCACGCTAGCGGCAACGGAGATCACCGGACGGGTGGAAAGGGGACGACATGACGAACGAGCTGTCGATCACCGCAATCATGTGGTTCGCCGTGTGCGTCCTGCTCTCAGGGCAGACGGTCGTGCTCGTCGTCCTGTGCCGCGTCCTGCGCCCTTCCACGATGCCGGTCACCGTCAACGTCGTCGCCGGGAGTGCCGACGACGTCGTGCAGGCGGGCAGCATCGGATCCGGGTAGCGGTGCCATCGAGTGGTGCGGGGACACCCTCGCCACGCCGTGGTCGAGGTCGACCGCGAGCGGTGGTGCGCCCTGGGCGTCTTCCTCGCGCATCACGGCCACGGAGTCGCGGTGGTCGAGTTCCATCCGCTTGGAGCCGTAGAACATCGCCGTGATCTCGTTGACGGTCGTCGTGGCCAGCGGTGTGCCGGCGCGCTTGCGGCGGCGTTGGCGCAGCAGTTCGTAGACCGCGATCCCGACCACCGACAACGTCCCGCCGGGGATGCTCCACGCCAACACCGTCTCCACCGCGTCCACACCACCCGAACGGGCGGGGGAGCGTCGCGGTTCCGGGTGCCTCGTGGGGGGGGGGGGAGCCCCCCCCCGACGGGGGCGGGGGCGTACACCAAGAAAAACCTGGGGGAGGCCGGGTAAACCCCCGCCCCCCCCGCGCCCACCCCCCCCGCCCGGGCGGGGGCGCGGCGGGGTGCGGGGGGCCCGGGGGGGTGGCCCCAACCCCCCCCACGAGGCGCGCGGGTCAGTACACGAAGCACTCCGTGCTGCTGCCCGTGTAACCCGCCGCACGCACGTCGGCCGGGGCGAACGAGCCGGCGAACCGGCGGTCGACCTCGGCGCGCTCGGCGGCGTTCGGCAGGTCGTTGCGGCACGACACCGGCGCGCTGGAGCCGGACATCAGGTCGGCGCACAGGCCGGTCCGCCGGTCCGGCAGGCCGAGGATGTGCCCGATCTCGTGCGTCGAGATCCGCGGCCGGTAGTAGCCCTGCTGGACGGCCTGGCGTCCCATGTAGACGGTGCCGTTGCCGAGCGACGACACGTAGGCCCGCGGCCAGCCGTTGTCCGCGAGGATGCGGATGTTGACGCCGGAGGTGGAGGTCCGGCGGGCCAGCCTGACGTTGGACACCGAGTTGTTCCAGTTCGTCGCGGCGAGATCCCAGTCCGCGGTGAACTCCTGGGCCTGGCTCACGTCGTAGTACAGGGTGCGCACCAGGGCCTGCGGCTCCGCCGACGCGGCGGGCGCCGCCACCGCGACCAGCGGCAGCAGCAGGCCCAGCACGCCGGCGAGGACGCCGACGGCCTTTCGTACGAGCATGGTGGTCTCCTTGGGGTACAGGGAAAGGGAGCCGTGTGACAGGGGAGGCTCCCGCCACCCAACGAACCAGTGCGTAGCCGGTTGTCACCAGCCCCATACGTAGGGTTGTTCGGCTGTGGTCGGGTGCGTCCGCCGTGTGAAGCTGCGGCCATGACAGCCGAGACCACCGTTTCCCAGTGGCGCGACCAGGCGCTCGCGCCCCTCCTGCTCGCCTACCACCTGCGGACCGAGGCCGAGAAGGGCGTCGCGGTGTCCGCCGTCGGGGACCTGCCGCCGCGCTACCGGGCCGAGGTGCTCGACCCGCGGGCCGCGTTCGCCGCCGACACCGTGTGGGTGGCCGAGACCGGCGGGAACGCGGTGGGCTGCGTGGTGGCGTCCCCTTCGACCGGCGGCTCGCTGGAGGCCAAGCGGCTGTGGGTGGACCCGGCCCGGCGGGGCAAGGGGGCGGCGAAGGCGCTGGTCGGCGCGGTGCTCGGACACGCCGCCGACATCGGTGCGGCCTCGGTGCGCTTGTCCGTGTGGCACTGGCGGCAGGGCGCCATCGGCCTCTACGAACGCCTCGGCTTCACCCGGGTCGGCTCGTGGGACGACCGGCCCGGCCTGGTGTGCATGGAACGCCGGCAGGAATAGTTGACTCTGACTAGTTGCTCATGAATAGTCAGAGTTGACTAGGAGGTGGCGGTGAAGTCCAAGCGGAAGGTCGGCAACCTGCTCGGGTTGGCGGTGCTCGGCTATCTCGTCCGCGAGCCCCTGCACCCCTACGAGCTGAGCCGGCTCATGCGGGCGCACGGTGACGATCGCAGCATCAAGTTCACCCACGGCTCGCTCTACATGGTGTTCGGGCAGCTCGCGAAGGCCGGGTTCATCGTGGAGCACGGGACGTCCCGCGAGGGGCAGCGGCCGGAGCGCACGGTCTACGCGTTGACCGACGCCGGCCGCGCCGAGCTGAAGGACTGGATGCGCGAGCTCGTCGCCGAACCGGTGCACGAGCACCCGCGGTTCGTCGCGGCCCTGTCCATGATCGCGGCCCTGCACCCGGACGAGGTCGTCGTCCTCCTGCGCGACCGGCTGGACGGGCTGCGCCGGCAGCTGGACGAGGCCGAGGCGATCCTGGCCGGCGCCGACGCGCACCCGCTCTTCCTGGTCGAGGAGGAGTACCGCATCGCGCTGCTGAACGCCGAGGTGGCGTTCGTCCGGCACTTCCTGGAGCGCATCGACGACTGGCGCCCGCTGTGGGCGGGCTTCCACGAGGAGGAACGATGAGAGCGACCGTCATCGGCGGCGGCATCGGCGGGCCCGTGGCCGCGCTGGCCCTGCGCAAGGCCGGGATCGAGGCGACCGTCCACGAGCGGTACGACCGGACGGCCGACGGCTCGGGCGGCGCGCTCAGCATCGCGCCCAACGGCTTGCAGGCCCTGGAGGTGGTGGGCCTGGCCGACGCGGTGCGCGAGATCGGCACGCCGATCACCGCGATGGAGTTGCAGAGCTGGACGGGCAAGACGCTCGGCCGGTTCGGCAGCGAGCCGCCGCAGCTGCTGGTGTGGCGCTACGACCTCTACCGCGTGCTGCGCGACGAGACGGTCCGGCGCGGGATCGCCATCGAGCACGGCCGGGACCTCGTCGACGCCGTCGACCGCGGCACGCACGTCACGGCGCGCTTCGCCGACGGCTCCGAGGTGGACGCCGACCTGCTGGTCGGCGCGGACGGCATCCGGTCGACCGTGCGGCGGGTCATCGACCCGGGCGCGCCGGGCCCGCGGCACACCGGTCTGCTCGGCTTCGGCGCGCGGTTGGCGCGGACCGGTGAGCCGTCCTCCGGCGGCGCGATGCGGCTCGTGTCGGGCAAGCGCGCGTTCTTCGGCTACCAGGTCGACGACGACGGCTCCGGCGGCTGGTTCGCCAACCTGCCCCGCCGGACACCGCTGACCACGGCCGAGGCCAGGGCCACGAGCCCGCGGCGGTGGCTGGCCGTGCTGGGCGAGGCCTTCGCCGCCGACCGCACGCCCGCCGCGCGGATGATCGCCGCCACCGACCCGGCCGACCTGGTCGTGACGGGCGCGTTGGAGGACGTGCCGAGCGTGCCGAAGTGGAGCCGCGGCAGGCTGGTCCTGGTCGGCGACGCCGCGCACGCCACGTCGCCGAGCTCGGGCCAGGGCGCCTCGCTGGCGTTCGAGAGCGCCGTGCAACTGGCCCGCTGCCTGCGCGACCTCCCGTACGACGAGGCGTTCCGGGCCTACGAGGCGCTGCGCCGCAGCCGGGTGGAGCGGATCATCGCCCAGGCCGCGCGGACCAACCGCGACAAGGCCGCCGGTCCCGTCGGCCGCCTGCTTCGGGACGCCCTGATGCCGCTGGCGTTCAAGTTCGTCGACCCGGCGAAGTTCACCTGGCAGTTCGACCACCGGATCGAGTGGGACGACACCCTCAGCCACGCCTAGTGCCTGAGGCGAGCCCTTCCGGTCTCAGTGCGTCTTGTCGTAGCGATCGGCCATCGCCTGGTAGGCGTTCACCGCCGTGACCTCGCGGAAGTGCTTCGCGGCCTTGTCCCAGTCCCACGTCAGCTTGTCCCCGTGGTACTTCATGTCCAGGCCGCTGAAGGTCAGCTCGAGCATGAAGTCGCGCTTGGTGTCCACGATGAAGGCGCTGAGAGTCGTGCCGGTGCCGGTGTCCCCCAGCAGGACGGTCGCCTTGTCCCACGGACCGTCCGCGGTGCGCTCGGCCGCGTTGCCGCCCGATTTCGCGTAGACGTCGCGCATGAGCTGCAACTTCAGGTCGTAGCGCCCGGTCGGCGTCTTGTACTTCTCTTCGTGGTAGAGGTGGCCCTCCATGTTGGCGTTGCCGAACCCGATGGAGATCCTCCCCTCGGCGTCGCTGCTCGCGTGCCTGGGGTCGTCGTAGAAGAGGGCACGCCCCTCGCAGAGCTTGACCCCGGCCGTGTTCGTGCCGTTCGTGCTGAGCAGGTCGTCGGCGAACTTCTGGTAGTCGAGGAACTCGGCGAGCTCGCGCACGTGGTCGGCGAACATCTCGCAGGCGTCCCAGCCCTCGATGGTGCCCGCCTTCACCTCTTCCATCGACCGGACGCTGGGAGCGGTCGGAGGAGCCGGAGGCGTGCCCCCGTTGCCGCCGCCACCTCCGCACGCGGCGAGCAGGAGACCGGTGGCGAGGACCGCCACGAAGCCCTTGCCCGGCCTTCGCCGACGACCGGGTGTCGATGGGGTGGTCACGGCGCGCGTCCTCCGGGGTGGGTGTCGATCGGGGAGTCCGTCGTCTTGGCGGCGGGTGCCCGCGCGCCGGTGCGACAGCTGATCGTCACGTTAGGGGACCAGCGGTTCCGCCGGTGTCCGGCGAACACCCGACACCGGCCGCCGTCGTCTCGCGGAGCACCGCCCACGCGTCCGCCACCGGGCCGACGTGCCCGAGCTTGTCGGGGTTGATCACCGTGCGGATCGTCCGGACCCGGCCGTCGAGGATGTCGAGCGCCCAGGTGTTGACCACCTTGCCGTCCCGGTCGCGGAACACCGCGCCCGGCTCGCCGTTGACCTGCCGCGGCTCGACCACACCGCCGATCCGGACGAACGGCGGCACGAGCGCGGCGAGCACCCGGGCCACCTTCTCCGCGCCGACGAACCGCCCGGCCCACTGCGGCGCCTTGCCGCCGGCGTCGCCGACCAGGTGCACGTCGGCGGCGAGCAGCTCGCGCACGCCGTCCACGTCCCCTTCCCGGAAGGCGTCGAAGAACCGCCCGGCGAGTTCCTCGCGCTCCCGCCGGTCGGCCTCGAACCGGGGCCGGCCCGCGTCCATGTGCCGGCGCGCCCGCACCGCGAGCTGGCGGCACGCCGCCTCCGACCGACCCACCGCCGCCGCGACCTCGGGGAAGCCGAACCCGAACACCTCCCGCAGCACGAACACCGCCCGTTCGATCGGGGAGAGCCGCTCCAGCAGGAGCAGCGCCGCCATGGACAGCGAGTCCGCCAGCTCCGCCGACCGCTCCGGGTCCTGGTACGGGTCGGTGAGCAGCGGTTCGGGGAACCACGGCCCGACGTACCGCTCGCGCCGGACGCGGGCCGAGCGCAGCACGTCGATCGAGATCCGGGTGACCACCGCGGCGAGGAACGCCTTGGTCGACGCCGGTCGGGTCGGGGAGGCGTCGTGGCGCAACCAGGTCTCCTGGACCGCGTCCTCGGCCTCGGCGACGCTGCCCAGGATCCGGTAGGCGATCGAGAACAGCAGCGGCCGCAGCTGCTCGAACTCCTCGTCACGGGTCACCAGGACACCGGGCCTTCCGCGCCGAAGAACCCACCGGTCGGTCCGTCCGCGCCGAGCGTGGCCAGCTGCACCACGACCGAGGCGCCCTGCTCGACGGTGAGGAACCCGGTGTGGTTGTTGCTGTCGGTGTCGACGTAGCCGGGCGCGACCGCGTTGACGAGCACGCCGTCCTTTCGCAGCTCGTTGGCGTACTGCACGGTCAGCGCGTTCAACGCGGACTTGGACGGCGAGTACGCCGCCGACGGCAGCAGCGCGGCGAACGGGCCGGCGGGGTCGCTGGTGAGGGTCAGGGACGCGGCGTGGCTGCTGACGTTCACCACGCGCGGCGCGGGTGAGCGCCGCAGCAGCGGCAGCACGGCGTTGGTCACCGCGATCACCCCGAAGACGTTGGTCTCGAACACCGCCCGGACCATGTCCAGGTCGACGGTGCTCGGCACCTGGTCGTGCGCGTCCGCGGGCGAGACCTGCCCGGAACCGGTGATGCCCGCGTTGTTGACCAGCACGTCGAGGCGGCCGAAGCGCTCCTCGACCTGCCTCGCGACCTCATCGACGGTGGCCTGGTCGGTGACGTCCAACGTGACCGCGTGCGCGTCGCCACCCGCCGCGCGCAACGCCTCGGCGGCCTCCTCGCCGCGCCGCCGGTCCCGCGCGCCGACCAGGACCGTGAAGCCCAGCGCCGCGAGCCGCCCCGCGACCCCGCGCCCGATCCCCTTGTTCGCCCCGGTGACCAGCGCGACCCCGTGCTCGCCCATGACCTGCTCCTGTCCCGCGTCGAATCCTTGTCGCAACCCGAGACGAGACAGCACCGGCACCTGTGACATCCGGCCGGGCAACACCGGGGCTGCGACGGCGTGCGGTGCCCGCAGCAGGTCGGTAGCTTGCGGTATGGCCTTCACCGATGAGGAGATCGCGTACCTGCGGTCGCAGCCGCTCGGTCGGTTGGCGACCCTCGGCGCGGGCGGGCAGCCCGACGTGGTGCCGGTGGCCGTCGAGTTCGACGGCGAGGTCCTGTGGGTCGGCGGCGGCGCGACCGTGCGCGACACCCGGAAGTTCCGCAACGTCGCCGCCGGGAACCACAAGGTGGCGCTGGTGGTCGACGACCTGGTGTCACTCGAACCGTTCGTGGCTCGCGGCATCCGCGTGTACGGCGACGCGGCCCAGCCGTTCGACCGGGTCGGCATGGTCGGGCCCGGCACCTACCTGCGCATCACGCCGACCGTGTCCTGGAGCTGGAACCTCGCGGGCGAGCCCGTCGGTGACGAGTGGTACGCGGCGCGGAAGACCGTGCACTAGGAGAAGCGGCCCAGCAGCAGGTCCAGGCGGGCCCGGCGGTGGCCGGGGCGCAGGCGGCGACCGTGGTCGAGGGTGGCCTGGCCGTGCAGCGCGCTCCAGAACACCTCGGTCCTGGTCTCCACGTCGTCGTCACCGGCCAGGGGCCCGACGGCGGCCACGAACTCGCCGAACGCGGCCCGCAGCTCGGGCGGCGACTCGGCGGTGCCGAACGACAGGTCGACCTCGCGCACGAACATCGCCTCGTACAGCGCGGGCCGCTCGGCGGCGAAGTCCAGGTAGGCCATCGCCAGGGCGCGTAGCGCCCGCGCGGGCGAGCGGTGGGCCGTGCGGGCGGCGCGCAGGCGCTCGGTCATGTCGGCGAAACCCTGCACGGCCACCGCGCGCACGATCGCGTCCTTGCCCTTGAAGTGGCTGTAGAGCACCGGTTGGCTGTACTCGACGCGCTCGGCCAGCCGACGGGTGGTGACCGCGTCCCACCCCTCGGCCTCGGCCAGCTCCCTGGCCGCGTCGACGATCAGCCGCCCGCGCTCGGCGCGTTCGCGCTCACGGCGCTCCTGGATGGACACACCCCGGATGCTAGCAGCGCTAGACATTCGAGCGCACGGCGAGCTAGTGTCGCTCTCGTACCTAGCACTGCTAGCACCAGGAGTCGGGACATGTCACACCACCGGATCAACACGGTCCTCGCCGCGCTCGTCGTCCTCGCCGGCCTCTACTTCGGCCTCGGCTTCCTGCTCGACCCGCAGAGCGCGGCGGCGGGGTTCGGCATCGACCCCTGGCCGCGGGAACCGGGGTACTTCGTGGTCAAGGGCGTCCGCGACATCGCCTACGCGCTCACCGCGCTGATCCTGCTGCTGTTCCGGCACCGCCGCGCCCTCGGCTGGGTGGTGCTGGCCGACGCGGTCATCCCGATCGGCGACTGCGTCGCCGTGTTCACCAACGGCGGCACGGTGGCCTACGCGCTGGCCGTGCACGGCTCGGCGGCCGTGCTGGTGCTCATCGTGGCGGCGTCGCTGCTGTGGGAGACCCGGAAGCGGGCGACCCCGCGGCCGTGAGCAGGAACGCGGGGGACCACCAGTAGTCGTGCAGCCGGGTGACCCGGACCTCGGTGAACCCGGCCCGCTCGACCTGCTCCGCCCACCGCGCCGCGGGCTGCTCCCAGGTGGCCCGGGTCGCGCCCGGCACCAGCTGGCCGGTCAGCACCGGCATCAGGAACCCCTGCGCCACCAGGTCTCGGTCCTCCTCGTACTCGGCCAGCCCGCGTTCGTAGGCCTCGGCCAGGAACCTGAGGTGCTCCGGGCTCGCGGGCGGCAGGTCCGGCACGTCGAACTCGACCACGGCGAGCACCCCGACGTGCCCGACCAGGTCGGCCAGCACGCCGTCGCGCACCTCGTGCGGCAGCGTGTGCAGGGCGAACGTCGACTGCGCCACGTCGAACACCGCGTCCGCCGGCAACGCCGCCGCGAACGGCTCCACCCTCGTGCGCCGGGCGTCGACGTCGTACCCGGCCAGCGCCCGCACCGCCTCGTCGAGCAGCGCCGCGGACGGCTCGACCAGCGTCACCGAGGCCGGCGCGTGCTCCGAGGCCAGGACGGGCCGCAGCGCCCGCCCGTCACCGCAGCCGACGTCCAGCAGGCTCGACGGCCGCGTCCGCGCGTACACCCGCGCCAACGCCTCGGTGACCGCCCGGTACAGGCCCACGTTGCCGCCACCGTCGATGAACGCCTCGAACGCCGCGGGCTGGTCGTACACCGAGCCGGTCCGCGCCGCCGCCAGGTGCTCGGCCAACGCCGCCGCCAGCGGTGTGCCCCCACCGCGCAGCGCCTCCCTCGCGCCGTCGACGTCGCCGCCCGCCAGTGCCCGCAGAGCTTCCTCGCTGTGGTTCGTCACGCCCCGAGCATGCCAAACGCCGCGGGTCGTCACCGGGAGTTGGCCGGACGTTGGTCAGTCGTTGGCGTGTCGCGCTGCACTGTCACCTGAACGAATCCGAGCAGGGGGAGAGATTTCCGTGGGAACGCGAGGGCACGGCGGCGACGCGGCCGGGGAGGGCCGGCGATGACCGACCAGTGGACCGGAGCCGGGATCTTCGAGAGCTACGCGAGCTTCGTCAAGACGATCGAGGGTGACGCGCAGAGCGAGACCGAACGCGTGCTGGACATCACGTTCGGCGCGATCGACGTGGTCGCCTCGACGGTGGCGCTGGCGATCGACCCGATCGGCACGCTGCTCGCGGCCGGGATCGGGTGGCTGATCGAGCACGTCAGCTTCCTGCGCGAGCCGCTGGACATGCTGATGGGCGACCGCGACGCCATTCAGGCGCACATCGAGCTGGTGAAGGCCGACGCCAAGCAGATCCGCGACCAGGCCGAGCTGCACAAGACGGCGATGGACCAGTTCACCGGCTGGGAGGGCAAGGCGGCCGAGGCGTTCAGGCAGAGCATGGACCGGCTCGGCGGCGAGCTGGACTCGCTGGCCGAGGTCGTGGACGGCACGGCGCGCGTCACGGCGGTGACCGGCACGCTGATCATCATCCTGCGCGACATCGTGCGCGACCTGATCGCCGGCCTGCTCGCCCAGCTCGTCAAGGGCGCGTTGATCGCGGCGGCGGCCGCGGTGTTCACCCTGGGCGCGTCCATCGTCGGGTTCATCGGGTACGCGGTCGGGGCGGCCACCGCGCTGGCCGTGCAGATCGGCGCCCGGATCGCCAAGCTGATCGCCGCGCTGGGCAGGCAGGCCGCGCGGCTGGGCAAGCTCGGCGGTTCGATGGGCTCGATCGCGCAGGGCTTCTCGCGGTTCGGCGACGCGGGCGGCATCGTGCACGAGTCGGTCAAGGCGGGCGGCGGGTACGGCGACTTCTACGGCGACGGCAAGAGCGGCGCGCCGGACCAGTCGAAGGCGGCCGTCTGATGGCCCGCCACGGAGGCGGTGGCTCCACGCCGCCGCCCGGCAGCCCGGACAGCACCACCAGCACGACCAGCAACCCGTTCAGCGACCGGTACGAGGTCAGCCCGCCGCCCTCGCCCAACCCGTTCTCGGACTTCTACCAGATCAGCGACAACGGCAGCGCGATGAGCCTGGACAACCTGGACTGGCAGGCGCAGAACCTCGACAACCTGGGCGCCGGCCTCACCACGACGAGCCAGAACCTCGGCTCGCACCAGGCCACGGCCGACGCGTACGGCGCGTTCGGCAGCATGATCGCGTCACCGCTGAACACGACGATCAGCCAGGGCGCGGACACGACCAAGGCCGCCGCGGACGCCGCCGCCAACGCCGCCCAGAAGGTCCGCGACTCGGCCGAGACGATGCGCACGACCGACAGCGACATCACCGACGACCTGAACAGCATCGGGCAGGACAACGACGTCTACCAGGGACCGCCCGGCTCGTCGGGCGGGCGTTCCGACGGCGGCACGGGCGGTCAGGGCGACCGCGCCGACGGCGACAACGGCACCGTGCCGCCGCCTCCCGAGGTGACCGGTGACGGCCCGATGGCGCCACCGCCGAACGCCACGCCGATGCCGAACCCGGACCCCAGGCCGATCGGCGACCGCATCGGCGACATCCGGCAGCAGCTCGGCGTGAACAACGACGTCGGCGCGGTCGTCGTGCCCACGGGCAACCGGCCGGACGGCCGCCCGTACACCCTCGACACGCCGGTCATGGACCTGCCGCCGGGCAACCGCCACGGCCTCACCCCCGAGCAGCAGGGGATGACCCTCGGCGAGATGATGGGCTTCCCGCCGGACCTCATGGCCGACCCGGACTTCGCCGGCACCCCGGCCAAGGACGCCCTCGACATGCAGGGCGGCGGCGCCTACAACGGCGACAGCAACCTGCTCATGCTCGACGACCAGCACAACGACAACGCGACGCTGGTGCACGAGGTCGGGCACGCCAGGCAGAACGAGCACGGCTTCAACCACCACAACTCGCACAACACGTTGCTGGAGTACCAGAACGTGCTGGTCAACGAGAACGCCCACCACGACGCCAACGGCAACCCGCCGCGACTGGCCTACCAGCCGCCGCCGGGCCAACCCCCGACCGACTGGAACGGCCTGCGCGACTACGTCCAGGGCAACCCGGTGACCCTCAACGGGCAGCAGCTCACCCCGAACCCCGCCCACCGGGACCAGAACCTGGTCCTGCTCGACCAGATCGAGCAGCTCACCGGACCCGGCGGCCCGTACGCCGCGGACGGCGCACGGGTGCGCGACAACCTGATCAAGGAGTTCTTCGCCAAGGAGAAGCAGTTGCAGGGGTAGTGCGCGCGCCCGCCCCCGGCTAGCCGCGGCCGGGGGCCGGGCTGCGCATCACGATCAGGTCGCCGTGACCGCCGTACCCCAGCACGTGCTCGGCGTACTGCGTGCCGTCGAACGTGATCAGCCACCACTCGCGGCCGACCGGCAGCAGCATCGGGTGCGGGATGTTCGTGCCGTACGGCGCGTCGAGCGTGCCCAGCTTGCGCATCGCCAGGTCGTACACGGGGTAGTTGCGCGCGTCGCCGTCGCTGGCGAAGAGGTACCACTCGCGGCCGACCCGCTGGATGATCGTGCCCTCGGTCTGGTCCACGGCGGTGTCCGCGCCGACCAGCCGCGTCCGCGTGTAGTCCGCGCCGGGGGCGGCGACGGCGAGCGCCGGGTGGAAGACGAACGCGGGCTGCTGCGCCTCGCTCTCCACGAACGCGAGGTGCCAGCGGTCGTTCACGCGGGTCAGCGCCGGGTCCCACGAGCTGACGGAGGTCGGCAGCGGCAGCCGCTCGGTGCGCAGCACGTGCACGCCGCGCAGCACGTTCGCGGTGGTCGCGGCGTGCCGGATGTGCACGCCCCGGAACGCGAAGTCGCCCCACGAGCTCATGAGCAGGATGAACCGGCCGGTGCGGTCGTCGTACACGACCTGCCCGGCGTGGTCGCCCAGCACCACGCCGTCGCGCTCGAAGAACAGGATCGCGACCTGCTCCAGGCGGGACGGGTCGGCCAGGTCGATCGTCCACACCGCCCAGTGCGCCTGCTGGAAGAAGCCCAGCCCGGCGTTGGTCATGGTCAGGTACAGCTTGCCGTCGCGGATGAACGGCCTGCCGTCGGCGTGCTGCACCACGTGCGGGTCGCGGACGCCGGCCTGGCCGAAGTAGCCCGCGCGCACCCGGCCCAGCCGCACGTCGCCGCCGCGCCCGCCGTAGGCGTAGTCGAGGCCGCCCAGCACCGCGGGCACCCGCAGGTCGACCAGCGCGCGCACGCCGTCCCGCTCGGTCAGCACGGGCTGCCAGCCGGTGCCCGTGCCGGTGGTGTCGACCAGGACGGTGACCGCGTTCTCGTTGACCACGACGGCGAACCGGAACGCGCCGGTCACGCGCACGTCGGCGGACTTCAGCGTGGTCGTCGCGCCGCCGGTGGTCACCTCGATCGTCGCCTTGCCGGTGGTCGCGTCGAGCGTGCCGAGCACGGACGTGCCGCCGCCGGCCAGGCCCGCCACCACCACGCCCTCGGCGCGCTGCACCTCCACCAGCACCGACCCGAACGGCGCACGGGGCCGGACACCGGTGCCGACCAGCGTGTCCGCCGTGGTGACCGGTGGTGTGATCGCGCTGTCGTACTGCACGAACCGCGGCGCGACCAGGTCGAACGGGCGGTGCTTGTGCGCCACCGCGAAGTGCAGGTCGAACGGAGTCGTCGCCGGCTGACCCATCGCGGGCACGTTACCGAACAGCGTCGAGAGCGCCCCGACCGCACCCGCCGCCCCGGCGTGGCGCAGCAACGCGCGTCGATCCATGTCCCGTGCCGCCATCGGACCTCCTCGGACTCCTGCCGGTACTTGTCAACCATGTGTTACAGGCAGGTGTGACCAAGTGTCCAGGGCTCAGGCGGTCAGCACGAGCTTCCCGCGCCCGTGCCCCTCGGCGGCGGCCCGGTGCGCCGCGGCGGCGTCGGCCAGCGGGAACGCCCGGCCGACGGTGGTGACGAGCTCGCCCTTCGCGGCGAGATCCGCCACTTCGGCCAGGCGTTCGGCGGACCGCCGCGGCGGCCCTTCGGTGAACACCACGCCCAGCTCGGCGGCGGCCGCCCCGTCGGCGATGGTGACGATGCGGTCCGTGCCGCCGCGCAGCTCGATCGAGGCGGGCAGCGCGCCCTTGCCCGCGACGTCGAACACCGCGTCGACACCCTCGGGCGCCAACGCGCGCACCCGCCGCACCAGGCCCTCGCCGTACGTCGTCGGCGTGGCGCCGAGCGCGGCGACGTGCTCCTGGTTGGCCGGGCCGGCGGTGCCGATGACCCGCAGCCCCGCCAGCACGCCCAGCTGCACGGCGATCGTGCCGACACCGCCCGCCGCGCCGTGCACCAGCAGCGTCTCGCCCGGCTCGACGCCGAGCAGGCCGAACACGCGGTCGGTGGTCTCGACGGCCACGGGCAGCGTCACGGCGTGCTCCCACGACAGCCCTTCCGGCTTGCGCGCGACCGTGGTGGCCAGCGCGTACTCGGCGTACGCGCCGGTGTCGGACCAGCCGAGCACCTCGTCGCCGACCGACCAGCCGTCGACCTCCGAGCCGACCGCGTCGACCACGCCCGCGACCTCGACGCCGAGGATCGTGGGCAGCGGCGTGCTGAAGAACGCTTCCATGGCGCCGGCGCGGACCTTCGCGTCGTACGGGTTCACCCCGACCGCCCGCACCCGCAGGCGCACCTGGCCGGGCCCCGGCCCGGGCTGTTCGACCTCGTCCAGGCGCAGGCTCTCGGGCCCGCCGAAGCGGCTCAGCACAACGGCTTTCACGGTGTCTCCTCTGCGGGGCGGAGCTTGGCGACCAGTTCACCGCGGCTGCGCACGTCGACCTTGCCGAACACCGACTTCAAGTGGTCCTGCACGGTGTGCGCGGAGATGACGAGCCGGGCCGCGATGTCCGAAGTGGACCGCCCGGCGATGACCTCGTGGCACACCTCGCGCTCCCGGGCGGTGAGGCCGTAGGCGGCGAGGAGCAGGCCGAGCAGCTCGGCGCCGGACGCCCGTTCGACGGTCACCACCGTCTCGCGGTCGTCCTCCGCGATCAACCGGCAGGCCTGCAGCAGGACCCAGCCGCCGGACGCGTCGCGCACGCGCGCCCGGAACGTGCCGGACGGCGCCGCCCGCGCCCCGGTCACCACGGCACGCAGCATCAGCGCGAACCGGCCGGGCGCGATCGCGTCCAGCTCCTCCCGCCAGGTCCGGGCGGCCGCCGTGGCCGCACGCGGCTCGCCGTCCGGGCCGACCACCACGATCGCCGGCTCGCCACCGGCCCGGGGGTTCCCACCCCGCGCCGCCACCCTCGTCGCGGCGGCCAGCGCGGGCGCGACGGAGGCGACGAAGTCGACCTCCCGGTCGGTGAACTCGCCGCGCCGCACCAGGCCCGCCGCGCCCCAGCACGTGCCGTCCACCCGGAACACCACGCGCAGCTCGTGGCTCAGGCCGAGCGGTCGCCACACCTCGTTGAGCCTGCCGCTGCGGGCGCCGTCGCGGCGCGGCACGTCCGACAGCCGCGCCACCGGCTCCGGGCGGCGGGCCAGCTCGGCGAACGTGTGCGGCTCGTCGCCGCCGTACTCGCAGGCCGCCAGCAGCGGCTCGTACTCGGCGGGGATGGCGTTCGGGCCGCTGGTCATCGTGCTGATCACGGCGGTGTCCGGGTCGAGCGACGCCCAGCAGGTCAGGTCGGTCGGCACGACCCGCTCGACCACGTCGATCGCGGCCCGGTGCAGCTCGGCGACCCCGAGGCCCGCCGCGGCCAGCGCGGCGATCTCGCGCCGCGCGCCGACTGCCCGGCCTTCCCACATGCTCGGAGTATGCGCCGGTGACGGCCGCGCTTCCATCCCACATTTCCGGGATGGCGGCCGGTCGCGGACCGCTCCTACCGTCGGGCCATGGAGGCACACCTGCGCACCGCCCGCCAGGGCTTCGAGGGGGAGTGGTCGTCGTGAACGCCGTCGCCCAGGTCGCCGCCGGGGTGGCGGCGGGGATCCACGTGCTGGTGTTCGTGTGGGAGACGTTGCTGTTCCGGCGGCCCGGCGTCCACTGGGGCGTGTTCAAGGTGCCCACCGAGGACGTCGAACCGGTCCGGCTGTGGTCGTTCAACGTCGGCCTGTACAACCTGTTCCTCGGCTCCGGGACGATCGCCGGCCTGATCGCGCTGAACACGGGCGACGAAGCGGTCGGCCGCGCGCTCGTGTTCTACACGTGCGGGTTCATGGTCCTGGCCGGCATCGGCCTCGGCGTGTCGGACCGGCTCGCGCTGAGCCGCCCCAAGGGCGCCGGGGTCGGCGGCACGATCGCGCAGATCACCCCGGCACTCGTCGCGATCGTCGCGCTCGCCCTCAGCTGACCACCCGTCGCCGGCCGATCACCGGTGGACGCAGGAGACCAGCGCGGTGAACGCCGCCCAGGCCTCCTCGGGACCGAACAGCCGCGGCGGCAGCACGTAGCGCACCGCCTCGTACGACAGGTCGCCCCATGGCTCACGCCGGTGCACGCGGCCCAGGACGCGATCGCAGCCGGTGCACGCGAGCCACGGGACCACGACGAGGCCGTCCTCCGCGACCGGCTCGCCGTCGACCACCCGGACCCGGCCGCCGTCGCGGGACCGGCAGCGGCGCAGGGTCGGTTCCACCGACTCGCGCACGCCCCAGACCTCGGCGATGACGGCGATGCCCGCCCGCTCGTCCCCGCTGATCGCCACGTCGCCGTCGACCAGGCCGGTGACGAGCAGGTCGATCCCGGCCTCCTGCTCGCCGATGTCCCGGCACTCGAGCACGTCCCTCACCCGGTCGGGCGGCAGCAGCGCCGCCAGCCCGCGCCACGCGGCTGCCTCGTCCTCGTCCACGTCGCCGAGGCTAACCGGACGATCGACTCACCCGATGTGTCGGTTAGCCTTACCTAAACTTCGGGGAGGTGCGGGTGTCGCGCGACGCGGTGCGAGGGGTCGGCCTGCTGGTGTCGATCGGCGTGCTGGGCCTGATCGTGCTGCTCAGCCTGTGGATCGGCACCAAGAGCATCCCGTTCGCCGACACCTTCGCCCTGCTGCTGGCCGACGACGGCACCGGCGACGCGGCCATCGTGCGCGGCGTCCGCGTGCCGCGGGCCGTGCTCGGCCTGCTGGTCGGCGCGGCGCTCGGCCTGTCCGGCGCGGTGATGCAGGCGTTGACCCGCAACCCGCTGGCCGACCCCGGCCTGCTCGGCGTGAACATGGGCGCGGCGGCGGCGATCGTGTCCGCCATCGCGTTCTTCGGGATCACCAGCCCCACCGGGTACGTGTGGTTCGCGCTGCTCGGCGCGGCGGGCACGGCGACCGTCGTCTACGTCCTGGGCGCGGCGGGCCGCGGCACGGCCACCCCCGACCGGCTGGTGCTCAGCGGCGCGGCGATGACCGCCGTGCTCTACGCCTACGTCTCGGCGATCCTGCTGCTGTTCACGCACACGTTCGACTCGTTCCGGTTCTGGAACGTCGGCTCGCTCGCCGGCCGCGACTTCGAGCTGATCGGCCAGGTCTCGCCGTTCGTGCTGCCCGGCATCCTGATCGCGTTCCTGCTCGCCCGGAACCTCAACGTGCTGGCGCTCGGCGACCACACCGGCAAGGCGCTCGGTGCGAACGTCCACCGCACGCGCGCGTTCAGCGTCCTCGCCGTCACGCTCATGGCGGGCGCCGCGACCGCCGCCGCCGGGCCGATCGCGTTCGTCGGGCTGACCGTGCCGCACGTGGCCCGCATGATCGGCGGCAGCGACCAGCGCTGGGTGCTCGCGTACTCCGCGGTGCTCTCGCCCGTCCTGCTGCTCGGCTCGGACATCGTCGGCCGCGTCGTCATCGCGCCGCAGGAGATGGAGGTCGGCATCATCACCGCGTTCATCGGCGCGCCGGTGTTCATCGCGCTGTGCCGGCGTCGGAAGTTGGCCACGCTGTGAAGACCATCCGCACCCCTGCCGTCTCGCTGCGGATCAGCGAACGCGCCCTGCTCGTCAGCACGGCCATCGTGCTGCTGACCGCGGCCGCCGCCGTCGCCACCATGGTCACCGGCGACTTCCCGCTCACCGTCGGCGAGGTGCTGGCCACGGTCGTCGGGCAGGGCGACGGCTACGCCGACTTCGTCGTCTTCACGCTGCGCCTGCCACGCCTGATCACCGGCCTGCTGGTCGGCGCGGCGCTCGCGCTCAGCGGCGCGATCCTGCAGAGCCTGTCCCGCAACCCGCTGGCCAGCCCCGACATCATCGGCTTCACCCAGGGCGCGGCCACCGGCGCGATCGCGGTCCTCGTGCTCGCGCAGGGCAGCATGGCGGCCACCGCGCTCGGCGCGACCGTCGCGGGCCTGCTCACGTCCACCGCCGTCTACCTGCTGGCGCTCAAGCAGGGCGTGCAGGGCTTCCGGCTGGTGCTCATCGGCATCGGCGTGAGCGCGATGCTGCTCGCGGCCAACTCCTACCTGCTCACGCGGGCCACGCTGGAGAGCGCGCTGGCCGCGCAGGCGTGGCTGGTCGGCGGCCTGAACAACCGGGGCTGGGACCAGGCCCAGGTGGTCGCCGCGGTGCTGGCCGTGCTGCTGCCGTGCGCGCTGGCGCTCGGCCGGCGGCTGGCGCTGCTGGAGATGGGCGACAGCGCCGCGACCGGCCTCGGGGTGAACGCCGAGCGGACCCGCCTGGCGCTGCTCGCGGTGAGCGTCGGCCTGGCCGCCGTCGCCACGGCCGCCGCCGGGCCGATCAGCTTCGTGGCCCTGGCCGCGCCGCAGGTCGCCCGACGGCTCACCGGCGCGTCCGGACCCGGTCTGGCCGCCTCGGCGCTCACCGGGGGTCTGCTGCTGGTCGTCAGCGACTTCGCGGTGCAACGGCTGTTCCCGACGACCCAGCTGCCGGTCGGCATCGCCACCGGCGCGATCGGCGGGCTCTACCTGGTGTGGCTGCTGGCCCACGAGTGGCGGAAGGGGAGCACGACGTGACCGTGCCCGAGGCGGAGCCGACCGGACGACTGCGCGGTGCGCGACTGACGCTGTCCTACGACGAGCGCGTCGTCGTGTCCGGGTTGGACGTCGAGATCCCGGACGGCTCGTTCACCGTCATCGTGGGCCCCAACGCCTGCGGCAAGTCCACCGTGCTCAAGGCGTTGGCGCGGATGCTCAAGCCGCGCGCCGGCGCGGTGTACCTCGACGGCCAGGCGATCTCGACGTACCGCTCCAAGGAGGTCGCCCGCCGGTTGGGCCTGCTGCCGCAGACCTCCATCGCGCCCGGCGGCATCACCGTCGGCGAACTCGTGGCCCGGGGCCGCTACCCGCACCAGCGGCTGCTGCGGCAGTGGTCCGTCGAGGACGAGGAGGTCACCGCGGGCGCGATGCGGATGACCGGCGTGCACGACCTGGCCGACCGCCTGGTGGACGAGCTGTCGGGCGGGCAGCGGCAACGCGTGTGGCTGGCCATGGTGCTGGCGCAGCAGACGTCGATCCTGCTGCTGGACGAGCCGACCACGTTCCTCGACATCGCCCACCAGGTCGAGGTGCTCGACCTGTGCGCCGACCTGCACGAGGACGGCAACCACACCCTCGTCGCCGTGCTGCACGACCTGAACCAGGCGTGCCGCTACGCCACCCACCTGATCGCGATGAAGCCCGGCGTCGGCGTGGTGGCGCAGGGCAGGCCGGCCGACATCGTGACCGCCGAGCTGGTGGAGGACGTGTTCGGCCTGCCGTGCCGGGTGATCGCCGACCCGGAGACCGACACCCCGCTGATCGTGCCGTTGCGGCGGCAGCGCGTCGCCCAACCGTCCACCGCGTAGCGAGCCCTCGGCTCAGACCTGCCACCTCGCGCGGCCCGGGGGTTCCGGGGTCAGGTCGGAGTCGAAGGCGGCGGCGATGGCGTCCACGTCCCACGAGTCGCGGGTCAGCACGGGCTGCTTCACGGCGTACTGCGAGATCACGTGCAGCTTGTCCGGCAGGAAGCGGATCAGCTGGCTGGTCACGCCGCCGGCCAGGTCGCTGAGCAGGTACGTCACCAAAGGCGCCATCCTGTCGGGCGTCTGGTCCCGCGAGCTGATCTCCTCGGCGCGGGGGTCGAGGTCCATCATCGGGGTCCACGCGAGCGGCGCGACGGCGTTGACGCGGACGTCCCGCGCGGCCAGCGAACCGGCCCACGACAGGGTCAACGACGCCACCGCGCCCTTCGACGCCGAGTAGGCCGCGGCGCCGGCGCGGCCCAGCATCGCGCCCGACACGACGTTCACGATCGAGCCGCCGCGCATCACCTTCGCCGCCGCCGTGCCGCAGTACATCGTGCCGAGCACGTTCACCTCGACCACCGAGCGCAGCACGTCCGGCTCGTCCTCCCACGGCTCGGCGAAGTGCGTGACGCCCGCGTTGTTCACCAGCCCGTCGACCCGCCCGAACGACGACGCGCACAAGTCCACGAGCGCCTGCGCGACCGCCGGATCGGTCACCGACCCGGTGTGCGCCACGGCCTCGCCGCCCGCGTCCACGATCGAGGCGACGACCGACGGAGCACCCTCGACGTCGTTCACCACGACCCGCGCGCCCGCCGCCGCCGCGTGCCGCGCGTACGCCTCGCCCAACCCGCGACCCGCGCCGGTCACGATCACGGCCTTGCCGTCCAGGATCCCCATGCCTACCCCCGATAACCGGCCTTCGCGTCGTCCGCCCGCACCCGGTCGAGTTCGGCGCGGTCCAACCGCGCCGTCACGACCCGCGGGCCCGTGCCCGCCTCGACCACCCGCCGCCCGTCCGGGTGCCACACCCCGCTGCCGCCGCACGAGCGCCAACCGGGGCCCGCGCCCGCCAGGTTCGCCACCAGCGCGTACATCCGGTGGTCCATCGCACGGGCGGCGGGGTGCACGTCGAGCCGCCGTTCCTGGCCCTCGGTGTACAGCGCCGACACCGCGTAGACGTCCGCGCCCCGCCGCGCCACCTCCAGCGCGTGCTCGGGCACCGCCGCGTCGTAGCAGACCGCGAGCGCGACCCGCCACCCGCGGACGTCCAGCGGCGGCGCGGGCTCACCCGGCTCGAACAGCTCCCGCTCCGCCCGGCTCGGGTACTGCTTGCCGACCACCTCGACCGAACCGTCCGGGGCCAGCGCCACCGACGCCAGCAACCGGCGACCGTCCGGCCCGAGCCACGCCGCGCCGACCACCGCCGTCGCCCCGTGCGCCCGGCACGCCTCGCGGACCACGTCCAGCCTCGGGTCGTCGGCCGTCACCCAGCACGCCGGATCGGCGAGCCGGTCCAGGTCGTAGCCGGTCAGCGACAGCAGCGGGAACAGCACCAGGCCGGCGCCCTCCGCCTCGGCGACCGTGAGGGCCGCACGGCGCGCGTTCTCCGCCACGTCACCGGGCACGGGCGCGTGCTGCGCGACGGCGACCACCAACTCGTCGGATTCCACATCACCGATCATTTCACGCGATCGGGCGACGCGGGACAGGGTCCCCGCGAAACGCTCACGAAAACGTGGTAAACATAAAGGTTGACTTCGCCGGAAATGGCGGAATTGGAGATGGTTCGAGTATATCACAGGGGGCAAGCGTGACCACCGGTGAATTGTCGGCCGAACAGCGGCGGATCGCCTTCCTGCACGACCGGCTGGAGCTGGAGCGGGCCGCCGCGCGAGCGGAGCTGGATGCCGCGCTCAAGGATGGCCACGAGCAGCGCTGGCACCGCGAAGTGGCCGTCCGAACGCTGTCCGAGCAGGTCAGCCGCCTGGGCGTGGCGGAGGAGAACCTGTGCTTCGGCCGCATCGACACCACCGAGGACCGCGTCTACGTCGGCCGGATCGGCTTGTTCGACACCGAGCGCGACTACGAGCCGTTGTTGACCGACTGGCGCGCGCCGGCCGCCCGCCCGTTCTACACCGCGACCGCGGCGAACCCGGAAGGAGTGACGCTGCGCCGCCATTTCCGCACCAAGGGCAAGCACCTGGAGAGCTTCTACGACGACGAGCTCCAGCTCACCTCGAAAGCGCTGCTCGACGCGTTGAACGCACCCCGCTCCGACACCATGCGCGACATCGTGGCGACCATCCAGGCCGAGCAGGACGAGGTGATCCGCCTCCCGCACCGGGGCGTGCTGGTGATCGAGGGCGGGCCGGGCACGGGCAAGACGGCGGTGGCGCTGCACCGCGTGGCCTACCTGCTCTACGCGCAGCGCGACCGGCTCTCCCGCCACGGCGTGCTGGTGGTCGGCCCGAACCCGGGCTTCCTGCGGTACATCGGCGACGTGCTGCCGTCCCTCGGCGAGACCGACGTCGTGTTCGCCACGCCGGGCGAGCTGTTCCCCGGCGTGCGGACCGAACGCGAGGACACCCCGGAGCTCCAAGCCCTCAAGGGCGGCCTCACGGCCGTCGACCTGCTGGTGGCGGCCATCGCCGACCGGCAGGAGACGCCCGTCGAGCCGATCCCGGTCGAACTGGAGGACGTCACCGTTCCGCTCACCGCCGAGATCGCCGCTTGGGCGAGGGAACGGGCGCGCGCCGCCGGGCTCAAGCACAACGAGGCCCAGCCCTTGTTCCACGAGGCCCTCGTGGACGCGCTGGTCGCACCGGCGCTCGACCTCATCGGCGAGGACTGGCCCGAACTCGCGGCCGACGTGCGCCGCGAACTCGCCGGCCACCCGGACGTGCGGCGGGCCGCCACCGCGCTGTGGCCGATCCTCACCCCGCAGCAACTCCTCGCCGACCTCTACGCGGGCCGCTGCTCCGCCCTCGGCCACCCCGAACTGCACCGCGACGACCCGCACGCGTGGACGGTCTCCGACGTGCCGCTGCTGGACGAGGCCGCCGAACTGCTCGGCTCCGACGGCCGGGCCGAACGACGCGCGGCGCGGGAGCGCAGGCGGGCCGTCGAGTACGCGCAGGGCGTGCTGCACGTCATCGACACCGACCAGGCCATGCACGAGGACGAGCTGCGGGCCGTCGACCTGGTCGACGCCGAGTGGCTGGCCGACCGCCACACCGCCGTCGACCACCGCGTCCTCGCCGAGCGCGCCGCCGTCGACCGGGAGTGGACCTACGGCCACATCGTGGTCGACGAGGCGCAGGAACTGTCCGAAATGGACTGGCGGCTGCTGGCCAGGCGCGGGCCGAACCGGTCCATGACCGTCGTCGGCGACCTGGCCCAACGCCAATCCGCCGCGGGCGCCCGCGACTGGCGGACGGTGCTCGAACCCCTCGCCCGCGACCGCTGGCAGTACCGCCGGCTCACGGTCAACTACCGCACTCCCGCCGAGATCATGGCCTACGCCGCGGGCGCGCTGGCCGAAGTGGACCCGACCGCCGTCCCGCCGACGTCCGTGCGGCACGGCGAAGCGCCGCTCGAAGTCACCGGCGCCGACCCGGAGTCGTTCCGCCCGCCCACCGGCACGTTCGCCGTGATCGCACCGGCCGGCCCCCTCACGCCGCGTGCGGCCAAGGGCCTGGAGTTCGACACCGTCGTCGTGGTCGACCCCGACCGCATGACACCGGCCGAGCGGTACGTCGCCCTGACCCGCGCCACCCGACGCCTGGTCGTCGTGCGCACGTCTGCGGAGGAGCGGTGCGCACCGCTCCCCGGTGGGTCGGCGACGGAGACCGCGGTCGGGTGTCAAGCGGGCCGGGCGTGGTGATCAGGACACTCGTCAGGCACCTGCCGTGCGCGTACTGGATCACCAGCTCGTGTCGATCGGTGGTGGGCCCAACGCGCGGCAATGGCCGGGCCCGCTTCGCGCAACCTGCGGAAGTAGGTCACTTCCGTCCGGCGATATGTCAGGATTGCCCTATTCTCGGCGGTCGAGCGTCCCGGTGGATCGGTGTCGTGCGGCAAAGCGGTAGCCCTCGACAGTTCGGGCAGTTAATTGCGACAGTTGCAGTTGGTGAGGAAGTTTCCGCCAAGCGGCCGGGGTCGTCTGCTGACGTGCCCCCGCGGGGTGGGCGCCGGAGTCCCCGCCCCGCGGGTCGTTCTGGCTCACGGGCCGTGACCGAGGGGGTCATGGCGGCCAAGCGGTCGTTGTGGTCAGCGGTAACCGCAGGCGGCGGGGTCGCCGGAGGCCATGTTGCGGGCGCCCCACTCGTTCAGCGGCTCCAGTGCGGCGTTCAGCGAGTGCCCCAGTGGCGTCAGGGAGTACTCGACCCGGGCGGGTACCTCGTCGAACTCCTCGCGGCGGACCAGGTTGTCCGCCTCCATTTCCCGCAGGTGCTGGTAGAGCATTTTCTCGCTGATTCCCGGAATGAGTCGCCTCAATTGGCCGAACCGCTTGCTCTCGTCGGCGATGGCCCAGATTATGAGTACCTTCCACTTGCCCGCAATAAGGTCCACTGCGGCGTCCAATCCGCAGACGTAACTCTTGGTCTTCATGTTCATCCCCCTGACGACTTGGTAAGTGCTTACCTTCCCGTAAGTACTTGTCCGCACCTGAACACCGGATACTGTAACGAGCGTGCGGAGCATTGTGTAACGGTTGCTGCGGTGATGTCGAGGATGCCGGACGGAGGATCGATGAGCGGGACCAGCGCCAGATGCCGGCAGTCTTCGTCGCCGGGGCACCTCTGTCGTGGGGGTGACCCGGATCGGGCCCGCAGGGCGGACGAGGTCGCGAACCCCGTGGCGCGGACTTCCGCAGTGGCGACCCCTGTGCTGGTAGTGGCGCCATCCCGCCGGTCCGCACGGCGGGCCGCGAGAGACCCTCGTCGCCGACACCACCCCGATTTCCGGCTTCGGGACCACACCTATCAGGTCTATCCCGACTGATGTTAGCAAGGTTGTCCGCAGGTCGGGATCGTGCATACGAGCGGCGGCTCGGCGCAGCCGAGGGGCGCCGCTTCGGGTTTCACCTGTTCGGATCAATGGGGCCGAAACAGGTGACTCAGCGTGTCCGGGTGTGTAGTGTCATTCGCGCCGGTCTTCACGTCCTAATCGCCGGTGCGGACTCCGTGGAATTGCGATATCCGACACCGAAGCGTCTCGTCGGAGCCTTGTGGCGTTAGCCGGGACGTGCACTTCCGGCGTGGTAAGCTGAATTTGCACTCCGGTGGAGGTCAATGGTCGTTGACATCAACGGATTTGTGCCGCAACCGTAATGGCCTTATTTGGGGCGTCGTCCACGCGCATATCGGATCGGTGGGGTCGGTCCGGCAGCCGGGCGACCACGAGGCCGCTTGGTGGTCGGACACGACTGCCTGAAGACGAATCGTAGGCTTGGGGGACACGATGCGGTTTCAGATGTTAGGCCCGCTGACGGCGTTAGACGACGATGGCCACCCGATCCCGCTGGGAGGCGCTCGGCAGCGCGCCACCCTCGGCCTGTTGCTGCTGCAGGCCAACCAGGTGCTGGCCACCAGCCAGTTGTTGCGGGCGCTGTGGCCCGGTGATGACGCGCCGACCTCGGCGCGGAAAATCCTGCAGAACGCGGTCTGGGGACTGCGGACCGTCCTCTCCGCCTACGGCGGTGAGGAGGGAGCGCCCAGCCTGGTGACGCAGCCGCCGGGCTACGTGCTCCGGCTCGACGTCGACCAGGTGGACCTGCACCGCTTCACGCGTCAGGCTTCCGAGGGCCAGGCGCTGCTCACGAGCGGTGAACCCGCCAGGGCGACGGAGGTGTTGCGCGAGGCGCTGTCGATGTGGCGCGGTTCGGTGCTGGCGGATCTGGTCGAGTCCGGCGTCAACTGGCCGGAACTCACCGCGGTGCAGCAGTCGCGGCTCGACGCCATGGAGAACCTGTTCGAAGCCGAGCTGGCCTGCGGGCGTCACCACGCGGTGCTGGGGCCGCTGCAGACCATGGTGGAGACCGAGCTGCTGCGCGAGCGCTCGTGCGGCCAGCTCATGCTCGCCCTCTACCGCTGCGGGCGGCACGCCGACGCGCTCACCGTCTTCACCAGGACGCGAGCCGCGCTGGCCGATCTCGGTCTGGAACCCGGCCACGGCTTGCGGGCGCTGCAGCAGGCCATTCTCACGCACGACCCGGCGCTCACCCCGGCTGAGCGGATCGCGGTGGTGTCGACCGAGGCGGAGTCGGTGGCGCCCGCCACCGAACCGGTTCCGCCCGCACCGCCCGCGCTCGAACCGGGCCGCGTCCAGGTCGCGGACGAGCCCGCCGAGCCGGATCGCCCCGACAGTAGGCCGGCACGGCAGACCGTGAGCGTGCTGCTGGTCCGTGCGCGCCCGGCGGTGGCGGACGATGTCGTCCCCGCCCAGCGCATGGACGTCCACTTCGACATCATCGCCGTCGACGTGCGCCGGGCCGTGCAGGCGAAGGGCGGCCTCATCCTGGCGTCGATCGGCTCGGTCACCGCCGTGCTGTTCGACGCCCCGCACGGCGGCGGGCACGCCGAACGCGCGGTCCGCGCCGTGGACGGGTTGGCCGAAATCCTCGGCAGCCGCGTCGCACCGGGGCTCCGGCCCGAGGTCACCGCCGCGATCGTGACGGGCGAGGCCACGGTCAGGTACTCGCGCTCCGGCGAGGCCGTGGTGGTCGCGGGCACGCTCGTCGAGCAGGCGCAGTGCCTGCTGGCCGACGTGCCGGCGGGCGAGGTCCGGGTGTGCGGGCGGACGTTGTGGATGACCAGATCGCTGTTCACGTACCGGGTCGCTCGCAACGGCGAGTCGGCCACCCTCGGCGACCCGCCGGCGGGTAACGCCCTGCCGTTCGCGGACCGCGAGCGCGAGATGGACCTGCTGGCCGGGATGTTCGACCGGGTCCGCCACCGTGCCCGTCCGGACATGGCGACCATCCTGGGCGAGGAGGGCATCGGCAAGACGCACTTCCTCATGGAGTTCGTGCGCCGACTGGAGAAGGGTGAAGACGCCACCGTCCTGGTCGGACGGCCGTCGGTGCGGTGCGGGCACGACCCGCTGGCCCTGCCCAGCCAGATCGTCGTGGAGTACTGCGGCATCAACCCGGGGGACTCCTCGGCCACGGTGTCGGCCAAGCTGTCGTACGTGCTCGACCAGGTGGTGGCCGACGACGAGGAGTTCCGGTCGCTGCGCTACTGGTTGCGCCACTGCGTCGATCCGGAGCGCGACGGCGCCGCCGGGTCGAACGTCGGCGAGGTCCTGCGAGCGTGGCGGCTGTTCGTGGAGGACATCGCGCTCACCAAACCGGTGATGATGGCGGTGGACGACCTGCACCTGGCCCACCCCGCCGTGATGGACGCGGTGGAGGCCCTCGTCGAGACCCCTCGCACGGTGCCGCTCCTCGTGGTCGCCACCGCGCAGCCGCGCCTGCTGGACCGCAGGCCGGCCTGGGGCAGTGGGAAGCGGCAAGCCACGACCATCACCCTGGACCCGCTCTTCGGCGACGGCGGAGAGCGGGCGGTCGAACCGCGCAGGGGCGGCAAGGCGTCGCGCCTCGTCACCCCTGCGCCCATGATCGAGCCGGAGTTGGACTACCTGGCCCGCTGACCCGCGGTGGTGGTGGTGATCGTGCCACCACCACCGTTCTCCGCCCTGCCGACAGGGCCGGCACGGCACCGTTCCGCTCGGAGACGGGACCACCGCACCGCCCGGGTACGACGACACCGCGTGTCCGGGCCGCAGCGGCCCGGACACGCGGTGCCGTCAGAGAACCCTTACCGGGCAACCCTCACAGCGGGATGGTCTCCAGGGCGACGGGGCGGTCGACCGCCATGATCCACTTGCCGTCGGGCTCGCGGATCAGGACGTCGGTGCAGATGCCGTTGATGCGCACCGGCTTGCCGTCGTCGTCGGTGACCTCCAGTCGGAAGTCCACCACGATCAACGACGTGTGCCCGCCCGCCACGTAGGCGTACTTCACCGTGGAGTCCAGCTTGGGGTTGCGCGCCAGGAGCTCTGTGATCGCGGCGGTCCGGTCGGCGCCCGTGCGCGGGGCGCCGGTCAGGTTCGAGATGGCGTCGTCGCGGTAGAGGCTGTCGAAGATGGCGCCCTTGCCGGAGTTGAAGGCGGCCAGGAAGACCGCGTTCTGCACCTCCGGGTCGTCGGTCAGTTCCAGGTTGTCCAGATCCAGTTGCGCCGTCATGAGCGGCTGCTCGCTTTCTCTCGGTCGGTGACTCTTGCCCGGTCCCGCCGGACGGGGCCGGATCAGAGGAAGTAGTTCCGGGGGTCCAACCCGAGCAGGACGCGGCCCTGCACCTCCAGGCTGGTGGTCGCGTTCAGCAGGCCGTGCTGGGCCATGCCCCGCACGTCGCGCTGGAACCGCTGGAGGGGGACGTTGCGCGCGATCACCGTGGCACCGCTGGCGCTGTAGAGCAGGTCCACGGCCTCCTTGGCCAGCTCGATGGCGAACGCGCTCTGGCCGCGGATGTCCGCGCGTTCCTCCCACGTGGGCTGCACGCCTTCGTCGGCGCGGCGCTGGACCAGGCCGACCATGCGGTCGAGCATCGCCTCGGCGGCGGTGATCTTGTTCGCCGCGGTGGCGACCTGGACGTGGGTCAGCGGGTGGTCGCTTTGGTCGGTCCAGCTCGAGTAGGAGATGCCGCGACCGTTCAGCCGGTCGACGAACAGCTCGTACGCGCCGCGCGCCATGCCGACGAACGCGGCGAGCGACTCGGCCAGCACCAACGGGTAGAGGCAGTAGTCGCGGCCGGTGGCGCCGGTGTTCGACCGGTCGTCCAGCGTCCCCAGCACGGCCTTCTCGGCGTCCGCGACCCGGTGCGCCGGGACGAAGACGTCCGTGGCGGTGCTGCTCACGCTGCCAGTGCCGCGTGCTGCCGACACGTCCCAGTCGTCGGCGAGGGTCATGTCCGACAGCGGCACCAGCGCCACGGACTCGCCCACCGGGCCGTCCGGGCCCTCCACGATGGCGGCCATCATGTTCCAGTCGGCGGCCTTGGCGCCGGTGTTGAACCGCCACGTGCCGCTGAGCCGGTAGCCGCCGTCGACCGGGGTCAGCGTGCCGCCCGGCGTGAACCCACCGGAGACGCGGACCGCGCCCGAGCCGTAGACCTCTTCCTGCGCCTTGTCCGGGAACAGCGACACCATCCACGCGGTGCTCACCCACACCATCGACACCCAGCCGGTGGAGGGGCACCCGCGCGCGATCTCGGCCAGCACCGCGGCCTTCTCGGCCAGCGGCAGGTCCAAGCCCCCGAACCGACTCGGCACGGCCATGGCGAAGACACCGGCCTGCCCCAGCAGGTCGATGTTCTCCTGGGGGATCCAGCCGTTCGCGTCCGCCTCCGCGCCGTTGGCGCGCAGTGTGGAAACGAGGTCCCGCACCGCTTCCAGAACCGCCGGACGGGCGGTGTCGGTCGTGGTCACCATGCCTCCTTCGCGCTTTCGCACGGGTATGACGGCGAGGTCGCCCGGCTTGGTCGCCGGCGCCGAACGCGTCCCACCCCCGGGCCGTTCACCGGCGGGTTGTCGACGCTTGCCGCCAAAGCTACCGAGGCACGTTGCGAAGGTGTCCAACACGCAATCACTGCGCGGTAACCCCGCAGGTCGCGCGACTCCCCGCGGAGGCGCTGACCAGCCGATGAGCAGCCGGTTACCGATCTCCGACCCGCCCGCGACCGTCGATGACCAAACGGTGGAGAATACTTTTCCCGCCATCTCGAACGAGTACCGCAGCGCTGCTTCACTGATGGTCATGACGACCAACAAACCCATCCTGGTGCTCGGTGGAACAGGCAAGACCGGAAAGCGGGTTGTCGCACGGCTCCGTGCCCGCGGGTTCACCGCGCGCGCCGCGAGCCGCAGCGGCGAGACGACCTTCGACTGGCACGACGAGAGCACCTGGGACGCGGCCCTCGACGGGGTCGGGGCCGTCTACATGGTCGACCTGGTCGACGAGGCGGTGGAGTGGAACCCGGCGGTCTCGGTGCGGTCGTTCTGCGAGAAGGCCGTCGCCACCGGCGTCGAGCGCGTGACCCTGCTCCAGGCCCGGACCGATGAGGAGGCGGGTGGCAAGTCGCTGACCGGCAGCGAGGACATCGTCCGCGCGTCCGGTCTCGAGTGGACCATCCTGCGGCCGACGTGGTTCACGCAGAACTTCGACGAGGGCGTGTTGCTCGACAGCATCATGGCCGGTCACCTGCGAGTGCCCGCGGGTGACGGCCTGGAGCCGTTCATCGACTGCGACGACATCGCCGAGGTCGCCGTGGCGTCGCTGACCCAGGAGGGTCACGCGGGCCAGGTCTACGAGCTGACCGGTCCCGAGGCGATCACCTTCGGCCAAGCGGTCGCGGAGATCGCCCGCGCCACCGGCCGCGAGATCCGCTACGAGGCCGTCACGCACGAGCAGTACGTCGACGACCTGGTCGCCGTCGGCGCACCGCGCGAGTACGCCCAGCTGCTGGCCGACCTGATCGGCCAGATCCGCGAGGGCAAGAACGCCCACCTGTCCGACGGTGTGCAGCGCGCTCTCGGTCGCGAACCGATCAGCTTCGCCGAGTACGCCAAGAACGCCGTCGCCAACGGCGCCTGGCAGGTGTGAGCCCGGCGGGCCGCACGTTCCCCACCGCACCCGGCCTGCTCGTCGAACTCCTGCGCCAAGCGGGCCGGCCGGCAGACCGAGTACGCACAGGAAGGCAAGGCATGTCCGCGCACACCTCCCCGGTGCCGTCCCGCACGGTCGGCGGCGCCGTGGCGCCCGACGTCCTGCGTCGCGTCATGTCCCGGTTCGCCACCGGCGTGGTCGTGCTCACCGTCGGCGGTGAGCACCTCCGCGGCATGACGGCGAACGCGTTCGGCTCGGTGTCGCTGACACCCCCGCTCGTGCTGTGCTGCGTCGCGCAGTCCGCGGTGATGCACGGCGCGCTCACCGCCACCGGCGCGTTCGGGGTGTCGGTGATGGGCGCGGACCAGGAGCAGGTCGCCCGCCACTTCGCGGACAAGCGCCGACCGGACGGCCACGCGCAGTTCGATCCGCTCACCTGGCGTCCCGGACCCCGCACCGGGGCACCGCTGATCGGCGGCGCGCTGGCGTGGCTCGAGTGCGAGGTCAGCGCCGTCCACCCGGCGGGCGACCACTCGGTGATCGTCGGGACCGTGCTGGACGCCGAGACCGCCGCGGAGGGCTCCGGGCTGCTGTTCTTCGAGGGCGCGTTCCGGCGGGTGGCCCCCTTGGAGGCGTTCGGCGCCGGCTGACGGCGGCACGGCCGTCGCACGGTCGGCGCCCCCGCCCAGCCGCCCGCACGTCGCAGTCCACTGAGGATCGGACCGCGCGCCGCCGGGCCAACGCGCGGTGGTGGCGTCCTCCGCCGGCCGGATATCGCTACAGTGGTCGCACAACCGGTTACCCGGAGTTGCGTTCCACCCCCGTCCCCGGTTACCCATGAGGAGCACAGATGAACGAGCCCGGCGCGGAGCCGGTCACCGACAGCCCGTACGCGGCGGTCGCCGAGCACGTCGCGCGGTACCTCGCCAGCGACGGGCGCGACGGTCACCTGGAAGCGGGTGTCCCGAACCTCGTCCTGACCACCACGGGGCGCAAGAGCGGCAAGCTCCGCAGGACCGCCATGTTCTACACGAAGGACGGTGAGCGCTACGTCATCGTCGCCTCCCACATGAGCGGCGGCCCGAAGCACCCCGACTGGTACCTCAACCTGGTCGCCAACCCGGAGGTGCTCGTCCAGGTCGGCTCGGACAAGTTCACCGCGCGTGCGCGCACGGCGGACGCGGGGGAGAAGCCGCGGCTGTGGGCCCTGATGACGAAGCTGTGGCCCGCGTACGACACCTACCAGGCCACCGCGTCCAGGGATATCCCCGTGGTGGTCCTGGAGCGCGTTTAGCGACCGAGGGGGAACGTCCCGCAGGGGGCGGACGGCAGCTGCCGTCCGCCCCCTGCGGCGTTCCCGGGAGGGAGCGGCTCTGAGTCGAAAGTGGACGGTCCATTACCGACGATGAGCGGCCGGTGGTCGGCACCTGGTTACGGTCTCGGGGTCCGGTGTGAGGACAGGGGGTCCGGGCATCGCGGCGTGATGTCCACCGTGGACTGACCGGTCCCACTTCGAGTACCTCAGGAGGAACGCGTGACCACCGCGCACTACGACACCATAGTCATCGGAGCCGGCTTCGCCGGCATAACCGCAGCGCGTGAACTCGGCTCGCAGGGCAAGCGCACACTGGTGCTGGAGGCCAAGGACCGGGTGGGTGGTCGCGCCTACACCGAGACGCTGGCCGGTCACCTCGTCGAGCTCGGCGGCGCGTGGGTCCACTGGACCCAGCCCCACGTGTGGACCGAGATCACCCGTTACGGCCTCGGCATCGTGCCCGACGAGAAGGCCGTGTTCGCCAACTTCCCCGGCGCCGACGGCCGGATGAAGACCTACCCGGGTGAGGAGGTCCTGGCGCGGCAGCAGGAGCTGCTGGAGCGGCTCTTCGCGGGCTGGGAGGAGTACTTCGAGCGTCCCCACGACCCGTGGTTCCGGGCGGAGAAGCTGGCCGAGGTCGACAAGCTCTCGCTCCGCGACCGCATCCTGGAGCTGGAGCTGTCGCCCGAGGACGAGAACCTGCTGTGGGGCTGGGCGTCGGGCGAGTCCGGTGGCCGCAGCTCCCGCGGCGCGCTGACCATGCCCGGCCACTGGTGGGCCATGGGCGGGCTCCAGCTGATCGGCTTCGACGCCATCTTCAACCTCCGGTTGGAGGTGGGCATGCAGAAGCTCGCGGAGCTGATGGCCTCCGACGTCGCCGGGAGCGAGTTACGGCTGAACACCGCGGTCAAGGCCGTGCACGCCGACGGCGCCGCGGTGACCGTGACGGCGGCGTCCGGCGAGGTCTTCACCGCGTCGACCGCCGTGGTGACGGTCCCGGTCAACGTGTGGAAGAACATCGAGTTCAGCCCGGCGCTGCCCGAGCCCCACCTGCGGGCCAGCACCGAGACCATCGGCGTGCCGAACGCGGTCAAGCTCGCACTGCACCTCCGCGGTGACTTCGAGGGCGCGTTCTACGCGCAGGGCGAAGAGGGCGCGGCGTTCATCGGGCTCTTCCCGCACCGCGTGCTGCCCGACGGCACCCACCTCGTCGTGGGCTTCTGCGTCGAGGAAGGGGTGGACGTCAACGACCGCAAGCAGGTCGAAGACGCCGTGCGCCACTTGGAGCCGCGGGCCGAGGTCATCGACTACAAGCTCCACGACTGGGGCCGCGACGAGTTCAGCGGGGGTGGCTGGGCCTACCGCCAGCCGGGCCAGCTCACCACCATGCACGAGATCCAGCGGCCGCAGGGCCGGGTGGCGTTCGCGTCGGGTGACATGGCCAACGGCTGGAGCGGCTGCGTCGACGGCGCGATCGAGTCCGGCATCGTGGCCGCCCGCCACGTCGCCGGCCTGCTCGGCCGGGACTGAGCAGCGGCTCCGGGACGACCGGTCCCGGAGTTGTGCTCCGCCGACCGGAAAGCGACGGTCCCGTGGGCGGCGGCTCGATCCCAGTCGCCTGGCGCTACGTACGCGAGGCGCGACAGTGCGCACTCCGCTCAAGCGCCACGCCCTCGACTGCCACGCGACCGGAAGGCGGTCGACCGGGCGCCCACACCGGGCCACCGCGATCACCGCAGCCGTCCTCGTCCTGCACCACGTCGGGACCCGCCGTCATCCACGATGAAAAACGCACACTGACCAATTGGTAAGTACTGACTTTTTTATCAGTAGTTGATCAATCGTCTGCCGCGTGTGATTCTTGCCCGAAGCACGCGCATCATTCGCTCAGCGGAGCTGAACAGGAGATTCCGCACATGTTCACTGGCAAGAGGGCCGTGATCACCGGTGGCACCCACGGGATGGGGCTGGCCATCGTGAAGGCGCTGCTCGCGGGTGGTGCCGAGGTGCTGACGACCGGCTACAACGAGCGCAACGTCGAGGCGGCGCAGCGCGAACTGGGGTCGAAGGCGCACGTGGTGCGCTCCGACACCACGGACCTGGCCGACATCGAGGTCCTGGCCAAGCTGGTCGAGGAGAAGTTGGGCACGGTCGACTACCTGCACATCAACGCCGGGTTCGCCGAGATCGAACCGTTCGACTCGGTCACCGAGGCCGGCTTCGACAAGACCTTCGCCATCAACACCAAGGGCGCCTTCTTCACCGTGCAGCGACTGCTGCCCTTGATCTCCGACGGCGGCGCTGTGGTCTTCACGACCGCGGTCGCGGACGGCACGGGTACCCCCGGCATGTCGACGTTCTCCGGCGCGAAGGCGGCGGTGCGGGCGTTCGCGCAGGTGCTCGCGGCCGAACTGCTGCCGAGGCGCATCCGGGTCAACGTGGTCAGCCCCGGGTTCATCAGGACCCCGACCATGGGTGTGGCCACCGCGAGCCCGGAGTACCGCGAGGAGTTCGAGACGGCGGGCGCGGCGCTGACCCCGCTCGGTCGCATCGGCACGCCGGAGGAGGTGGCGCAGGCATCGCTGTTCCTGGCGTTCGGCGCGACCTTCACCACCGGGATCGAGCTGCCGGTCGACGGCGGCATCGCCCAGGGTCTGGTCCCGCTCGGCGCCGAGTAAGCCCGGATCGACAATACAAATTGCCGTGGAATGCCGGGCCTCACCAGTGGTCCGGTATCACGCGGCTGGACTCGCCGTGCGCGGGAAACAGGAACGACGATGGCGACGACAGTCACCTCATTCACCGAAATCCAGGGCAAATTCTTCGAGTACATCGCGGACATCAAGTACTGCACGATGATCACGGTGGACAAGAGGAACCGGCCCAGGGCCAGGGTTCTGCTGCCCATCTGGGAGGTGGTGGACGACCAGCCGGTGGGGTGGCTGGCCGCCTACAAGACGCCGGTGAAGGCGGCGCACCTGGCGCGCAACCCGCACGCCACCTTCTCGTACTGGTCCCCGCGCCAGAACGTGGTCCACATCGACACCGCGTCGACGTGGGTCGACGACCCGGAGGTCAAACGCGAGATCTGGGACCTGTACCGCAAGGGCTCGCCCGCCACCGTCGGGTACGACCCGATCAGGTACTGGCGAGGTGGCCCCGAAGACCCCGAGTACCACCTGCTCCGCATGGAGCCGTACCGGGTGCAGGTCGTCCGCGGGACGGACTTGTTCGCACGTATCTGGCAGTCGGACACCGCGTGACCGTCCCGCCGACGGCTCTGGTTCGAAGGTCGGCAGGCGACCCGACCAGCGGACGTCGCATCGAGAGCAGCAACACCGTGAACCACCGGAAGGACAAGTGATGTCAGGGGACAACCGCTCGGCCGCGGGCACCGCGGCGACGAACGAACCGGCGGGTGCCGTCGGCGCGGAGGAGGCCGTCGAGGCCCCGAAGAACCCGTTGCGCTGGAAGGCGCTCGTGGTGCTGTGCGCGGCCTTCTTCATGGTCCAGCTCGACGCGCAGATCGTCCTGTTGGCGCTGCCGTCGATGCAGGCCGAGATCGGCCTCACCGCCGCGGGCGCGCAGTGGGTCATGAGCTCCTACCTGCTGACCTTCGGTGGCTTGCTGCTGCTGGGCGGTCGCGCCGCCGACGTCTTCGGCCGGCGCCGCATGTTCGCCGTCGGCATGGCGCTCTTCCTGGTCGCCTCCCTGATCGCCGGTCTGGCCTGGGACCCCACCATCCTGATCGCGGCGCGGGTCGGCCAGGGCATCTCGGCCGCCATCATCTCGCCGACGGCGCTGTCCCTGGTGATGGTCACCTTCACCGACAAGACCGAACTGGGCAAGGCGCTGGCGATCTGGGCTGCCAACGGCGCCGCGGGCGCCATGGCCGCGCTGTTGATCGGTGGTCCGATCAACGACCTCCTCGGCTGGGAGTGGATCTTCTTCATCAACGTGCCGGTGGCGCTGCTGGTGCTGGCGTTGACCCCCAAGCTGCTGCCCGAGAGCAGGGTTGCGGACCAGGGCAAGGGCTTCGACCCGCTCGGCGCGCTCACGATCACCCTGGCGATGGTCGCCTTCATCTACGCCGTCGTGGAGACGCCGGTCGCGGGCTGGCTGAGCGGGCAGACCCTCGGCCTGCTGGCCGCGACCGTCGTGCTGTTCGGGTTGTTCGTCGTCATCGAGAAGCGGGTCTCCGCGCCGATGGTGCCGCTGAGCCTGTTCCGCAACCGCAACCTGGTCGGCGGCAACGTGGTCATGCTGCTCGTCGGCATGGTGACCTTCGGCGCGGTGCTGATCATCTCGCTGTACGCGCAGCAGGTGCTGGGCTACACCGCGCTCGCCTTCGGCGTCAGCACCGTCATCTACACGGTGATGTCGACTATCGGCTCCCAGATCGGCGCCCGGGTCGTCGCCAAGATCGGGTTCCGCACCCTGGCGGTGATCGCGATGGCCCTCATGGCGATCGGCACCCTGCTGCTGACCCAGGTCGACGTGGACGGCACCTACTTCGCCGACCTGTTCTGGGGCCTGCTGCTCTTCGGCCTCGGTCTGGGCATGGGCTTCGTCGGCGTCACGATCGCCGCGCTGGCCGACGTCCCGGGGGAGCACTCCGGTGTGGCCTCCGGCATCAACACCGCGGGCTTCCAGATGGGTGGCGCGCTCGGTGTCGCCGTGGCGACCTCGGTGGCGGTGACCTTCACCCGCGGTGGTGACCAGAAGGTGGCCCTGAACGAAGGCTTCCAGGCGGGCTTCTGGGCGATGACCTTCCTCGCCGTGGCCAGCCTCCTGGTCGGCCTGGTGCTGTTCAAGGCGCCGAAGCCCACCGCGACCGCCGAGAACTAGCGGCTCCCTCCCGTGCGCGGGTGTCCGGCTTCCCCCGGCTGCCCGCGCATTGGTCGCACGGGAGCGCCGACGGCGGCTCGCACGGTCGCCGCCGGCACGGATCGTCCGTGTCCCCTGATGGAGCCGTGCCGGCTCGTGGGCACTCGCTGGAGGCCGTTCCCGCGCAACCAAGGAGGCCGCCGACAATCCAGTCGGCGGCCTCCTCCGTGCGTGCGGGTCAGCCCGGCAGCAGCGCCATCCCGTCGGCTTTGCCCAGGATCGCGCACAACCCTCGCAGGGCTTGGCCGAACCGCTCGATCGCCTCGTCGGTGATACCCAGTGAGGGCTCCACCCGCAGGGTGTGCGCCGCGCTGGCGGTGGGGAAGACCCGGATGGCGTGCTCGCGCAGCAGGTACCCGGCCGCCACGTAGCCGATCAGGCCCGCACGGGCGTTGTCCCGCAGCACCTCCGAGGTCGACTCGGACAGGTCGTGGAACTCGATGCCCAGCATGAGGCCCTTGCCCCGGACCTGCGAGACGACGTCGGGGAACTCCGCGGCCACGGCGTCCAGCTCCGCGCGCAGCCGCGCCCCCCGCGCGACGGCCCGCTCGTACGCCGCGCCGCCGTCCGCCTCCAGCATCTCCACGACCTTGATGCCGATGTGGCAGGACAGCGCGTCCTTGGCGAACGTCGAGCTGTGCACCAGCTCGAAGTCGCTGCGGTAGCGGCTCTGCCGCACCAGCAGCGCCGCGGTCTTGGCGATGCCGCCGCCGAGGCCCTTGGCCAGCACGAAGTAGTCGCCGAGCAGACCGACGCCGGAGGCGGAGAACAGCCGCCCGGTGCGCCCCATGCCGCTCTGCACCTCGTCGACGACCACGGGGAAGCCCACGGCGTCGGCCGCGGCGCGGATCTCCGCCGCCGACTCCGGCGACAGCACGTGGATGCCGCCCTCACCCTGCACCGGCTCGACGAAGAACGCGCCGATCGCCGGGTACTCGCGCTCGACCAGTGTCACCTGCCCGTCGACCACGACCGGGGACGGCAGGACCGTGCGCTCCTCGGCCAGCACCTCGGCGAGCGCGCCCGGCTCGCCGACCGGGACGAACCTGGCCTGCGCGGCGAGCGCGCGGAACGGCGCCCGGTAACCCGCGTGGTGGGTGAGCTGCACGCTGCCCGCCAGCTTGCCGTGGAAGGAGCCCTCCAGCGTCAGGAAGACCGGGCCTCGGCCCAGGATCTCGCCGTGGCGGCGGCCGAGCTCGGCCACCAGGGCGTCGAAGTCCGAGCCCTCGGCCAGGCCGAGTCGGGCACGCGCCTCGGCGGACACGGTGGCCGTGCCGTCGGCGACTGCGGCGCGGGCGGTCGCGATGTCGGCCTCCACCGCCGCGTGCAGCTCGCCGACGCGGATCACCCGGTCCAGCTCGGCGTGCTTCATCGCCGTCTCGATGCCTTCGGCGCCGCTGTTGGCGAACACCGCCGAGTAGGGCTCGTCGATGCCGAACTCGCGGTGCAGCACCCGGTTCAGCGCGGCGGCCAGCTCGTTGGCGTAGGGGTGGTAGGAGAGCTGCGCGTGCAGGGGCACTCGCTTCGCCAGCAGATCACGCGCCAGCGCCACCAGTTCGGGGTGGTTGTGGCCGAACACCAGCGTGCCGTAGCCGCCGACCAGGTCCAGTACGGCGACCTCATCACCATTGTGGTCGCGGTAGTAGAGGGTGTCGCCCTCACCGCGCACGTACTCCCGGTCGAGGCCGAGGCCGGCGAGCAGCCTCCGCATGTGGGCCTCGGCGAGTTCCGGTTCCATCGTGGGAGCAGCCATGTGCCCTCTCCGTCGTGCTCGCTCGGGTCATCGCCGTCCGGGGCGGGGCGGGCGGACGATTACCCGCCGATGACCGCGTTGCGTGTGGTCGTCCTGTCTGCCCGGCCGGCGCCGGGGCCGGTGGACGCGTGCGGGCGGGGGAGGGCCCGAGCCCGCCCCCGCCGTCGCGCCCCGCGGTGTCGCTCGTGTCGCTCAGGCCTCGCCGAACGGGTTGTCCACGACGTAGCGCCAGCGCCCGTCCTCGCCCAGGCGCAGCACGTCCAGGCCGATACCGGTGTGGTGCTCGGCCTCGAAGCCCTGGCCCGCCGGGATGTCCAGCTCCCAGTCGACCACCAGCAGCGCGGTGTCGTCGGTGACGAAGGACTCGCGCAGCTCGGCCTTCATCGACGGCTTGCGGGCCAGGTAAGCGCGGAGGCCGTCCTCGTGTTCCTTGCCGCTGACCGGGTTGCCCGGCTCCCACACCGAGACCGCGTCCTCGGTGTAGAGGCCCAGCACGGCCTCGACCGCGCCGGAGTTCATCGCGCGCACGTAGGTCGCGGTCATCTCGCGGGGGTCCGTCACTGGGCCGATCTCGTCCACGATGCTCGTCATCTGCCGGTCTACTCCCTCGTCGGTGAGCTGTGCCGGGACCGCACTCCCGGTCGCGCCCAACGTAGCCAGGACTTCCCACTGCGAATCCACGCTCGGGTAACCGCCGCGCGCCGCGGTGGGCGAGCGGAACGGGTATGTCCTTTGTGGATGGTTTTCGGTCGACGCGCGGTCTGCGACCGGTAACCGGACGGTCATCACTCTTCCGAGTGCTGCCCAGCACCTCCCTCCGGCCCGCGGTCACCGTTGGTCCACGGGACGGGCAGGGACGGTGCACGTGCAGGTACGTGGAGCGATTGCCGAGCGGTGAGTGCGCGTTGGACCTTTGCGCCGGCAACGCCGTTATGGTCGATTTCGGGACGATCGCAGGAGCGGGTCCGTTGGTATTCGCCAACCTTCCACATTTCGCATGAAGAGGTGGCCGAGCGCGATGACGACACAGCACGACAGGGTTGCGGACGAGGCGATCGCCGTCGTCGGACTGTCCTGCCGGCTCCCGTCGGCGGCGGACCCGTCGGCTTTCTGGCGGTTGTTGACCAACGGTGGCAGTGCCATCACCGACGCTCCCGAGGGGCGGTGGGACGACCACCGCGGCGAAGGCGGCGGCGACATCCGCCGAGGTGGGTTCCTGGCCGAGCCGGACGCGTTCGACGCCCGGTTCTTCGGCATCTCGCCGCGCGAGGCGACGGCCATGGACCCCCGGCAGCGGTTGGTGCTCGAGCTGGCCTGGGAGGCGTTGGAGGACGCGGGCATACGACCGGCAACCCTGAGCGGCAGCCGCACCTCGGTGTTCGTCGGCACGCTGCGCGACGACTACGCGGGGCTGCTCGGAGACCAGGCGATCACGCGACACTCCCTGCCCGGCCTCAACCGGGGTGTCATCGCCAACCGCGTCTCCTACTTCCTGGGGCTGCGCGGTCCAAGCCTCACCGTGGACTCGGCCCAGTCGTCGTCGCTCGTCGCCGTGCACCTGGCAGTCCGCAGCATCCTGTCCGGCGAGTCCGACGCGGCGCTGGTGGCCGGCGTCCACCTCAACCTGTCCACCGAGGGCGCCATCGCCACCGAGCGGTTCCGCGGGCTGTCCCCGGACGGCACCGCCTACGTCTTCGACGCGCGCGCCAACGGTTTCGTGCGGGGCGAGGGCGGGGGCGTCGTCGTGCTCAAGCCGCTGGCGAAGGCCCTCGCGGACGGCGACCGCGTGCACGGCGTCATCCTGGGCACCGCGGTGAACAACGACGGCGCGACGCCCGGCCTCACCGTGCCCGGCCGCAGCGCCCAGGAACAGGTCCTGCGCGAGGCCTGGCAGCGCGCCGGGGTGACCGCGGACGACGTCCAGTACGTCGAGGCGCACGGCGCCGGCACCCCCGTCGGCGACCCGATCGAGGCCGCCGCCCTGGGTGCGGCGCTCGGCGCGGACCGCACCTCGCCGCTGCGCATCGGCTCGGCCAAGACCAACGTCGGCCACCTGGAGGGCGCGGCGGGCATCGTCGGCCTGCTCAAGGTGCTGCTGGCGCTGCGCCACCGGGAGCTGCCGCCGAGCCTCAACTTCGAGCACCCCAACCCGGACATCGACTTCGCCGCGCTCAACCTGGCCGTGCAGCGCGAACTCACGCCGTGGCCACACCCGGAGCGCACCCTCGTCGCCGGCGTCAGCTCGTTCGGCGTGGGCGGCACCAACGGGCACGTCGTGGTCGCCGAGGCGCCGGTCACCGCCGCGAACGACGACAAGGGCACCCGCTCCGTGCTGCCGTGGGTGCTCTCGGCCCGGTCGCCGGAGGCTCTGCGGGCACAGGCCGAACGGCTGCGCGCAGCCGCCGTCGACCTCCACCCCCTCGACGTGGCGCACTCGCTGGCGGCCACCCGCACCGCGTTCGACCACCGCGCCGTCGTGCTCGGCAGGGACCGCGAAGCGCTGCTCGCGTCCCTGGACCAGGTCGCCGCCGGCCTGCCGTCCGCCGACGTGGTCGTCGACGAGGCACAGGACGGCCCGCTCGCCGTGGTGTTCACCGGACAGGGCGCGCAGCGCGTGGGCATGGGCCTGGAGCTGTACGCCGAACTCCCGGCGTTCGCCGCCGCCTTCGACGAGATCTGCTCCCACGTCGACCCGCTGCTGGGTCGCGAGCTGCGCGAGGTGATCGCCTCCGGCGAGGGCCTCGACCGGACCGAGTACACGCAGCCCGCCCTTTTCGCCGTGGAGGTCGCGCTCTTCCGGTTGGTCGAGTCGTGGGGCGTGCGGCCGGCCGTCGTGGCCGGCCACTCGGTCGGCGAGTTGGCCGCCGCGCACGTCGCCGGGGTGCTGTCCCTGTCGGACGCGGCCAAGCTCGTCGTCAGCCGCGGCGCCCTGATGCAGGCGCTGCCCGAGGGCGGCGCGATGGTCGCCGTGGAGGCCTCCGAGGCCGAGGTGCTGCCGTACGTGGTGGACGGCCTCTCCATCGCCGGGATCAACGGACCCCGCGCGGTCGTGCTCTCCGGCGACGAGGAGATCGCGCTCGCCGTCGCCGCCCGGTTCGCCGGGCAGGGGCGCAAGACCAAGCACCTGAAGATCAGCCTCGCGTCGCACTCCGAGCGCGTGGAGCCGATACTGGACGAGTTCCTCGCCGTCGCGTCCACGCTCACCTACCACGAGCCCGCCCTCGACCTCGTCTCCACGGTCACCGGCGACGCCGGGGCCGACTGGACCGCACCGGGGTACTGGGTCGACAACCTGCGCCGTCCGGTGCGCTTCCTCGACGCGGCCCGGACGCTGGAGACGCGGGGCGTGCGCACCGTGCTGGAGCTGGGCCCGGACGGCGTGCTGTCCGGCATGGTCGCCGACTCGGTGCTCGACCCGACCGCGGTTCGCGCCGTGTCCGCGCTGCGCAAGGGCCGCCCCGAGGTGAAGTCGCTGCTGACCGCCCTCGCCGCCGTGCACGTGCGCGGCGGCGCCGTCGACTGGGTGGCGGCGCACGTCGGCCTCGGGGCGGAGCGGGTGGACCTGCCGACCTACGCGTTCCAACGGGAGCGGTATTGGCCGGACACCACCCGTGCGCCCGCCGTGACCGCGTCGCCGGCCGGCACCGCGACGACGGCCCCCGTGCCGGCGCCGCGCACCCCGGTCGACCGCGACCTCGCCGCGTTGGTCCTCGCGCACGTCGCCGCCGTCCTCGGGCACGACGACCACCGGCAGGTGGACCCGCGGAGCACGTTCGGCGACCTCGGCTTCGACTCGCTGACGGGCGTCGAGTTGCGGGACGCGCTGGCCGCGGCCACCGGACGGCGACTGCCCGGCGGCGTGCTGTTCGACCACCCGACCCCGGCCGCGCTGATCGAGTTCCTGACCGGTGACGGTGAGCACGACGACGAGGTCGCCGCCACCGACGCGGACGAGCCGATCGCCATCGTCGGCATCGCGTGCCGCTACCCCGGCGGCATCGCGGGGCCCGAGGACCTGTGGCGGCTCGTCGAGTCCGGCGGCGACGCGATCTCCGCGTTCCCGACCGACCGCGCCTGGGACGAGGACCTGTTCGACGCCGACGCGAGCCGCGGCGGCAAGAGCTACGTCCGCAGCGGCGGGTTCCTGCACGACGCGGCCTCCTTCGACGCCGGGTTCTTCGGGATCTCCCCGCGCGAGGCGCTCGGCATGGACCCGCAGCAGCGCCTGCTGCTGGAGGCGACCTGGGAGGGCTTGGAGCGCGCGGGCGTGGATCCGACCGCGCTGCGCGGCTCCCGCACCGGCGTGTTCGTCGGCGCGACCACGATGGACTACGGCCCGCGCATGCACGAGGCCGCCGAAGGCGTGGACGGCTACCTCCTCACCGGCACCTCGCCGAGCGTGATGTCGGGCCGCATCGCCTACCAGTTGGGCCTGGTGGGCCCGGCGCTCACGGTGGACACGGCCTGTTCGTCGTCGCTCGTGGCGCTGCACCTGGCGGTGCGGTCGCTGCGCTCGGGCGAGTCGACGCTGGCCATCGCGGGCGGCGTGGCGGTGATGTCCAACCCGGGCATGTTCGTCGAGTTCTCCCGGCAGCGGGGGCTGGCCCCGGACGGCCGGTGCAAGTCCTTCGCCGCCTCCGCCGACGGCACCGCCTGGTCGGAGGGGGTGGGCGTGCTCGTCGTCGAGCGGCTGTCCGACGCCCACCGCAACGGGCACCCGGTGCTGGGCATCATCCGCGGCACGGCGATCAACCAGGACGGCGCGTCCAACGGCCTGACCGCGCCCAACGGCCGGTCGCAGCGCCGCGTCATCCGCCAGGCGCTGGCCGACGCGGGGCTGCGTCCGTCCGATGTGGATGCCGTCGAGGCGCACGGCACGGGCACCGCGCTGGGCGACCCGATCGAGGCCGAGGCGTTGCTGGCGGCCTACGGGCAGGAGCGGGAGACGCCGCTGTACCTGGGTTCGTTGAAGTCGAACATCGGTCACGCCCAGGCGGCAGCGGGTGTGGGTGGCGTGATCAAGATGGTCGAGGCGATGCGGCGTGGTGTGCTTCCCCGCACGCTGCACGTCGACCAGCCGACGCCGCACGTCGACTGGTCGTCGGGCTCGGTGGAGCTGCTCACCGAGGCCCGTGAGTGGCCCGAGGTCGACCGGCCCCGGCGGGCCGCCGTGTCGTCCTTCGGCATCAGCGGCACCAACGCGCACGTCATCGTCGAGCAGGCGCCCGCCGAGGACGAGCCGGTCGCCCAGCCGGTGACCGCGCCGGTGCCGTGGGTGGTCTCCGGCCTGGACCGCGCCGCGCTGCGCGCCCAGGCCGGGCGACTCCGGTCCTTCCTCGCCGAGCGCCCGGAACTGTCCTCGGCCGCCGTCGGCCGAGCCCTGGCCGCCCGGACCGCGCTGCCCGAGCGCGCCGTGGTGCTCGGCCAGGACCGGGACGACCTGCTGGCCGGGCTGGACGCGGTGCGCGACGGCGCCGACGCGCCCGGCGTGGTGATCGGCACGGCGGGTCGGGGCAAGACGGCGTTCCTGTTCACCGGCCAGGGCGCGCAACGTCTCGGCATGGGCCGCGAGCTGCACGAGACGTCGTCCGTGTTCGCCGCCGCCCTGGACGAGGTGTTCGCCGCCTTCGACCCCCACCTGGACCGGCCGCTGCGCGAGCTGGTCTTCGGCGAGGGCGACGAGCTGCACGAGACCCGCTACACGCAGCCCGCGCTGTTCGCCGTCGAGGTGGCGCTGTACCGGCTGGCCGAGCACCACGGCCTCGTCCCCGATCTGGTGGCGGGCCACTCGATCGGCGAGCTGGCCGCCGCGAACGTGGCGGGCGTGCTGTCCCTGGACGACGCGGCCAAGCTGGTCGCCGCCCGCGGCCGGCTGATGCACCAGGCGCGCGCCGGCGGCGTGATGATCGCGGTCGAGGCGACCGCGGAAGAGGCCGCGGAGTCCGTGGCCGGGCACGAGGACCGGGCCGCCGTCGCCGCCGTCAACGGGCCGTCCGCCGTGGTGCTCGCCGGTGACGCCGAGGTGGTCGAGGCCATCGTCGCGACGTGGCGGGAACGCGGCCGGCGCACCCGCGCGCTGCGCGTCAGCCACGCGTTCCACTCGCCCCACATGGACGACGTGCTCGACGAGTTCCGCGCCGTCGCCGAGACCGTCGAGTACCGCGAGCCGGTCGTCCCGATCGTCGCCGGGAGCACCGGCGACCTCACCGACGTGGGCTCGGCGGACTACTGGGTCCGGCACCTCCGCGGCACGGTGCGGTTCCTCGACGTCGTCCGGTTCCTGGAGGCGGAGGGGGCGGTGGTGTTCGTCGAGATCGGTCCCGACCCGGTGCTGACGGCGATGGCGCGGGAATCGGCCGCGGGCGAGGTGGTCGCCGTGTCGCTGCTGCGGTCCGGCCGGTCCGAGCAGGAGACGTTCCGGGCGGGCCTGGCCACCGCGTTCGCCAACGGCGCGCCGGTCGCACCCGGGACGTTCTTCGGCCCGGCGCCGCACGTCGAGCTGCCGACCTACGCGTTCCAGCGCAGCCGCTACTGGCTCGCCGCCACCCCGCGCCGCGCCGACTCCGGCCACCCGTTGCTCACCGGGTCCGTGGACCTCGCCGACCGTGACGAGGTCGTGCTCACCGGCCGCATCTCCGCCCGCGAGCACCCCTGGCTGGTCGACCACCGGATCAGCGGGTCGGTGCTCCTGCCCGGCACCGCGTTCCTGGAGCTGGCGCTGGCCGCCGGTGAGCGGGTCGGCGCGGGCCGGGTCGAGGAGCTGGTCCTGGAGGCGCCGCTGCAGCTCGACGAGCCGGTGACCGTGCAAGTGGCGCTGGGGGAGGACACCGCCGCGGGCCGGCCGTTCACCGTGCACTCGCGCGTCGACGGCGCCTCCGACTGGGTCCGGCACGCCTCGGGCCACCTCGCCGCGGGCGAGCAGGTGGCGGGGGAAGACCTGCTCGACTGGCCGCCCGCCGGCGCGGAGGAGCAGCCGCTGGACGACGTCTACGACCGGCTCGCCGAACTGGGCTACGAGTACGGCCCGGCATTCCAGGGACTGACCGCGTGGTGGCGCGACGGCACGGACCTGCTGGCCGAAGTGCGGCTGCCCGTCGAGGGACCCCGGTTGAGCCTGCACCCGGCGCTGCTGGACGCCGTGCTGCACCCGCTGGTGTTGGTCGCCGCCGGGCGCGGCGCGGCCGGCGAGATCCGGCTGCCCTACTCGTGGGGCAACGTCACCCTGCACGCCGCCGGGGCGACCGCCCTGCGGGCCAGGCTGTCCCCGACCGGGCCGGACACCGTCGCCATCACCCTCACCGACTCCGCCGGCGCGGCCGTCGCGACGGTCGGCGAGCTCGCGCTGCGGCCGGTGGCCCGGGACAAGGTGGGCGGGGTCGACCCGGTGTACGCGCTGACCTGGCCGCGCGTCGAGCGGCCCGCGCCGGGCGACGTCGCCGACCTCGACGTGGTGGTGCTGCCCGCAGGGGGTCCGGACGCCGCCGCCGCGCACGACGCCACCCACCGCGTCGCGGCGGCCGTGCGGGAGTGGATGGCGCGGCAGGACGCGCGCGACCGCCTGGTGCTCGTCACGCGCGGCGCGGTGGCCGTGCGGCCGGACGAGGGCGTCGCCGATCTGGCCAACGCCCCGGTGTGGGGCTTCGGCCGCGTGGTGCAGGCGGAGCACCCCGGCCGGGTCGTGCTGCTGGACGTCCCCGTCGACGAGGATCCAGACCGCTGGCTGCCGCTGGTGGCGGGTTCGGCCGAGCCGCAGCTGGCCGTGCGCGACGGCGGACTGCACGCCCCGCGCCTGACCCGTGCCTCGACCACCGCCGCGCCCGCCCTCGACCCCGGCGGCACGGTGCTGATCACCGGCGGCACCGGCGGCCTCGGCGCGCTGTTCGCGCGCCACCTCGTCACCACGCACGGCGCCCGCCGCCTCGTGCTCACCAGCCGACGGGGTCCCGCGACGCCCGGTGTCGACCGACTCGTCGCCGACCTGACCGCCCGCGGCGCGAGCGTGGAGGTGGTGGCGGCCGACGCGGCGGACCCGGTGGCGATGGGCGGGTTGCTGGCCGGCATCCCCGACGCCCACCCGCTCACCGCGGTCGTGCACACGGCGGGCGTACTGGCCGACGGCACCGTGGAGCAGCTCACCGCCGAGCGGATCGACCGGGTGCTCACGCCCAAGGTCGACGCGGCCCACCTCCTGCACGAGCTGACGAAGGACCGGCCGCTCGCCGCGTTCGTGCTGTTCTCCTCCATTTCCGGCGTCGTCGGCATGGCGGGCCAGGCCAACTACGCCGCCGCCAACACCTACCTCGACGCCCTCGCCGGGCACCGTCGCTCCCTCGGCCTGGCCGCCACCTCGCTGGCCTGGGGCCTGTGGGCCGGCGCGGGCGGCATGGGCGGCACGCTCACCGAGTCCGACGTGGCCCGGTGGACGCGGCTGGGTGTCGTGCCGCTGACCCCGGAGCAGGGCACCGCCCTGTTCGACGCGGCACTGGCCACCGGCGAGGCCTTGCTGGTGCCGGCTCGACTGGACCTGGCCGCGCTGCGCGAGGACCCGCCCGCCGTGGCGCGCGCCCTGGTGCCCGCCCGCTCGAGGAAGGCCGCGAAGGCGGAGTCGAACTGGACCCGGCGGATCGCGGCGCTGCCCGAGGCCGAGCGAGCCGGCGCGGTGCTGGACCTGGTCCGCTCACTCAGCGCGGCGGCCGTGGGCCACGCGGACGCGGCCGGCATCGACCCGGCCAAGGCGTTCCGCGAGCAGGGCTTCGACTCGCTGGCCGGCGTGGAGCTGCGCAACAAGCTCATCGCCGCGACCGGGTTGCGGCTGTCCACCACGGTGGTGTTCGACCACCCGTCCCCCTCCGCGCTCGCCGCGCACGTGCAGCAGCACGTGGCGGGTGCGAGCGCGGTCGCGGTGCGGGCCACCAGGCAGGTCCGGACCGACGAGCCGATCGCCATCGTGGGCATGGCTTGCCGGTACCCGGGCGGCGTGCGGTCGCCGGGGGACCTGTGGCGGCTCGTCGAGGAAGGCGTCGACGCCGTCAGCGGGTTCCCGACCAACCGCGGCTGGGACGTCGACGCGCTCTACGACCCCGACCCGGAGCGGACCGGCACCTCCTACACCCGGCACGGTGGGTTCCTGCACGACGCGGACAAGTTCGACGCCGACTTCTTCGCCATGTCGCCGCGCGAGGCCACGGCCACCGACCCGCAGCAGCGGCTGCTGCTGGAGACCGCCTGGGAGACCTTCGAGTCCGCCGCCATCGACCCGGAAACGCTGCGCGGTTCCCGCACCGGTGTGTACGCGGGCGTGATGTACGACGACTACGCCTCGCGGCTGCCCGCCGTGCCCGCCGAGTTCGAGGGCCTCGTGTTGGCGGGCAACCTGTCCAGCGTCGTCTCCGGCCGGCTGTCCTACGCCTACGGCCTGGAGGGGCCCTCGGTCACTGTGGACACGGCGTGCTCGTCGTCGTTGGTGGCGATGCACCTGGCGGCCAAGGCGCTGCGCGACGGCGAGGCCGACTTGGCGTTGGCGGGCGGCGTGACCGTGATGGCCGGGCCCAGCACGTTCGTCGGGTTCTCGCGGTTGGGTGGTTTGTCGGTTGACGGTAGGTGTCGTTCGTTCTCGGCTGGTGCGTCTGGTACGGGTTGGTCGGAGGGTGTGGGTCTGCTGTTGTTGGAGCGGTTGTCGGATGCGCGTCGCAACGGGCACCAGGTGTTGGCGGTGGTGCGTGGCAGTGCGGTGAATCAGGATGGTGCGTCGAATGGTTTGACTGCTCCGAATGGTCCGGCGCAGGAGCGGGTGATTCGTGCCGCGTTGGAGGGTGCGGGTCTGGGTCCGTCCGATGTGGACGCGGTGGAGGCGCACGGGACGGGTACGCGGTTGGGTGATCCGATCGAGGCGCAGGCGCTGCTGGCCACCTACGGCGAGGACCGGAAGACCCCGCTGTACCTGGGTTCGTTGAAGTCGAACATCGGTCACGCCCAGGCGGCGGCGGGTGTCGGCGGGGTGATCAAGATGGTCGAGGCGATGCGGCACGGTGTGCTCCCCCGCACGCTGCACGTGGACGAGCCGACGCCGCACGTCGACTGGTCGTCGGGCTCGGTCGAGTTGCTCACCGAGGCCCGGCCGTGGCCGGAGACCGGTCGCCCGCGCCGGGCGGGCGTGTCCTCGTTCGGCATCAGCGGCACCAACGCGCACGTTGTCATCGAGCAGCCGCCAACCGAGCCCGTGCCCGAGCGGGAGCCGGTCGACGGGCCGGTGGCGTGGGTGCTGTCCGCCAAGGACGAGGCTGGCCTGCGGGCGCAGGCCGCGGCGTTGCGCGAGTTCGCCGCGGCGGCTGTGGCCCCGGAGCCGGTGGACGTCGGCTTCTCGCTGGCCACCGGCCGGGCGGTGCTGGAGCACCGGGCCGCGGTCGTCGGCGACCGGGACGGCCTGCTGCGCGCGCTGGACGTGCTCGCCCGGGGCGAAGTGTCCCCGGCGGTGCTGCGCGGCGACGGACCGCGGCCCGGGAAGGTCGCGTTCCTCTTCACCGGCCAGGGCAGCCAGCGGCTCGGCATGGGCCGCGAGCTGTACGAGACCTCGCCGGTGTTCGCCGCCGCGCTCGACGCCGTGTGCGAGCACCTGGACCCGGTCCTGGCCCGCCCGCTCAAGGACGTGCTGTTCGCGCCGGTGGACTCGGCGGACTCGGCGCTGCTGGACCAGACGTCGTTCGCCCAGGCCGCGCTGTTCGCCGTCGAGGTGGCGCTGTTCCGGTTGCTGGAGCACTGGGGCGTGCGCCCGGACTACCTGCTCGGCCACTCCATCGGCGAGGTGATCGCCGCCCACGTGGCGGGCGTGCTCGACCTGGCCGACGCCGCGAAGCTGGTCGCCGCCCGGGGCCGCCTCATGCAGGCCGCCCGCGACGGCGGGGCGATGGTCGCCCTCCAAGCGGGCGAGGAGGAGGTGCTCGCCTCGCTGGCCGGGCGTGACGGCACCGCGGTCGTCGCCGCGGTCAACGGCCCCTCGGCCACGGTGATCTCCGGCGACGAGGACGCCGTGGAGGAGGTCTCGGCGGGCTGGCGGGCCGCGGGCCGCAGGGTCAAGCGCCTGCCGGTGAGCCACGCGTTCCACTCCCCGCACATGGACGACGTGCTCGACGAGTTCCGCGCCGCGATCGCGGACCTGACTTTCCACGAGCCGCGCATCCCGGTCGTGTCCAACCTGACCGGGGCGCTCGCGACCACCGGGCAGCTCACGTCGCCCGACCACTGGGTCCGGCACGTGCGCGCCGCGGTGCGGTTCTCCGACGGCGTGCGGTTCCTGGAGGCCGAGGGCGTCACCGACTACCTGGAGGTCGGACCGGACGGCGTGCTGTCCGCACTGGTCCGCGAGACCGTCACCGGCCCGGTGGGCGCACTGGTCCCGGTGCTGCGCTCGGGCCGCCCGGAGGGCCTGACCGCGCTGACCGCGATCACCGCGCTGCACGTGCGCGGTCGTGCGGCCGACCCGGCGCGGCTGTTCCCCGGCGGCCGGCGGGTCGACCTGCCCACCTACCCGTTCCGGGGCGAGCGCTACTGGTTGGAAGCCCCGGCCGCGGCGGGCGACGCCACCGACCTCGGCCTGACCGGCGCGGAACACCCCTTGCTGGGCGCGGTGGTCGGACTGGCCGGCCGGGACGAGGTGGTGTTCACCGCGCGGCTGTCCCGCCGCACCCACCCGTGGCTGGCGGACCACGTCGTGCGCGGCTCGGTCCTGGTGCCCGGCACCGGGTTCGTCGAGATGCTGTTGCGAGCGGGCGAGCAGGTCGGGTGCCACGAGGTGGAGGACCTGACCCTGGCCGCGCCGCTGCCGCTGCCCGGGCGCGGCGGCGTGTGGGTGCAACTGGTGGTCGGCGCGCCCGACGCCGCCGGCCGCCGGGAGGCGCGGGTCCACTCACGGGTGGACGACGACGAGTTGTGGACCGCGCACGCGACCGCCGTGCTCGCCCCGGCCTCCGAACCGGTGGTAGAGGGCTTGGCGCAGTGGCCGCCCGCCGCGGACGAGGTGAACCTCGACGGCGTCTACGACCGCCTCCGCGAGCACGGCTACGACTACGGGCCGGCTTTCCAAGGCCTGCGCCGGGTGTGGCGGGGCGAGGGCGAACTGTTCGCCGAGGTCGGGCCCGCCCGGGACCGCCACGGTGACGCGTTCGTCCTGCACCCCGCCTCGCTGGACGCCGCGTTGCACGCCCTGCTGCCCGGTGTCGCGGCCGAGGCCACCCCGGCGTGGCTGCCCTTCGCCTGGAGCGGCGTGCGGGTGGCCGCCTCGGGCACGTCGGCGCTGCGGGTGCGACTGTCGATCACCGCGTCCGCCGAGGACTCGCAGACCGTGTCGCTGGTGGTGGCCGACGGTGTCGGCGCGCCGGTCGCGGCGGTCGACTCGCTGGTGCTGCGCCCGGTGTCGGGCGTGGCGCGGGCCGCCGACGGCCTGTTCGTGTCCCGATGGGTTCCCGTGCCGGACGCGACCGCGGGCGCGGGGATGACCGTCGAGCGGGTGCCGTCCGGCACCCCGGGCGAGGTCGTGCACGGCCTGCTGGCCACCCTGCGGCGGTGGTTGGCCGAGCAGTCCGGGCAACTGGCGGTGGTGCTGCGGTCCGACGACCTGTCCCACGCGGCGGCGCGTGGCCTGGTGCGGACCGCCCAGACCGAGCACCCCGGCCGCTTCGTGCTGGTCGAGATCGACGACGACCCGCGCTCGGCGGCGCTGCTGGACACGGCGCTGCGCACCGGTGAGCCTCAGGTGGCCGTCCGTGCCGGCGATGTGGTCGTGCCGCGGGTGGTGCGGGCGGCCGGCGACCCGGGACGAGCTCCGGACTGGCGCCGGGGAACGGTGTTGATCACCGGTGGCACCGGTGCGCTGGGCGCGGTACTGGCCCGGCACCTCGTGGTCGAGCACGGGGCCACCGACCTGGTGCTGCTCAGCAGGCGCGGTCCGGCGGCACCCGGCGCGGAGCGGCTGGCAGCCGAGCTGACCTCGCTCGGCGCGGCGGTCGACGTGGTGGCGTGCGACGTCACCGACCGGGACTCCTTGGCGGCGGCCATCGGAAGCCGGCGGTTGGGCGCCGTCGTGCACACCGCCGGGCTCACCGACGACGGCGTGCTCACCGCCCTGGAGGCGGTGCAGGTCGACCGGGTGCTGCGGCCGAAGGTGGACGCGGCCTGGCACCTGCACGAGCTGACCCGCGACCACGACCTGTCCGCGTTCGTCGTGTACTCGTCGGTCGCCGGCCTGCTGGGCACGGCGGGGCAGGCCAACTACGCCGCCGCCAACACCTGGCTCGACGGCTTGGCCGAGCACCGACGCGCGCTGGGCCTGCCCGGCACGTCGCTGGCGTGGGGCCTGTGGGCGGAGGCCAGCGAGCTGAGCGGCCATCTGTCCGAAGTGGACCGACGTCGGCTCGCCCGGTCGGGGCTGAAGCCGCTGGGCAATGCCGAGGCGATGGCGCTGTTCGACGCCGCGCTCGCGTCGTCCGAGCCGGTGCTGGCGGTGACCAGGCTGGACACCGCGGCCCTGCGCGCCTTGGGTGACGAGCAGCCCGTGCTGCTTCGTGGCCTGGTACGGGCGCCGCGGCAGCGGACCGCCGCCTCGACCGCGACCGGCGGCGAACCCGCGCTGCCGCAGCGCCTGGCCGGCCTGGACCGGGTCGAGCGGCTGCGGGTGCTGACGGACCTCGTGCGGTCCAGGGTCGCCGCGGTGCTCGGCCACGCCGACGCGAGCGCGGTCGACCCGGACCGCGCGTTCCAGGAGTTGGGCTTCGACTCGCTGACGGCGGTCGAGCTGCGCAACCAGGTCGCCTCGGCGTCCGGGCTGCGGCTGCCCACCACGCTCGTGTTCGACTACCCGTCACCCGCCGCGCTGGCCGACCACCTGCACAGCCGGCTCGGGGTCGACGACGAGCCCGACGTGCTGGCCGACCTCGACCGGCTGCGCATCGCGCTGCGCTCGGCCGGCGACGACGCGGAGCGCTCCGGCGCCATCGCCGACCGGTTGCGCGAGCTGCTCGACCTCGTCGCGGGCCACCCGCGCGACGAGGAGACGGACGACCTGGACGTGGCCAGCGACGAGGACCTCTTCGCGCTGGTCGACGACTTCGACTGAGTATCCGACTATCCCGCCCGGACACGACCGGCCCGGACACGACTGGGGAGCGAGAACACGTGGCTGACGAGGCGAAGCTTCGCGAGTACCTCAAGCGGGCGATCGCGGATGCCCGGGACGCGCGCAGGAAGCTGCGTGAGTTGGAGGACAAGGACAGCGAGCCGATCGCCATCGTGGGCATGGCTTGCCGGTACCCGGGCGGCGTGCGGTCGCCGGAGGACCTGTGGCGGCTCGTCGCCGACGGCGTGGACGCCGTCAGCGGGTTCCCGACCAACCGCGGCTGGGACGTCGACGCGCTCTACGACCCCGACCCGGAGCGGACCGGCACCTCCTACACGCGGCACGGTGGGTTCCTGCACGACGCGGACCAGTTCGACGCCGACTTCTTCGGCATGTCGCCGCGCGAGGCCTTGGCGACCGACCCGCAGCAGCGGCTGCTGTTGGAGACCGCGTGGGAGGCCTTGGAGACGGCGGGACTGTGGCCGGGGTCCCTGCGCGGCTCGCGCACCGGCGTGTTCACCGGCGTGATGTACAACGACTACGGCTCGCGACCCCGGCTGTCCTCGTCGGACTTCGAGGGCTACTTGTTCAGCGGCAGCGCGGGCAGCATCGCGGCGGGCCGGCTGGCCTACACGTTCGGCCTGGAGGGGCCGGCGGTCGCGGTGGACACGGCGTGCTCGTCGTCGTTGGTGGCGATGCACCTGGCGGCGACGGCACTGCGCCGCGGTGAGTGCGACCTCGCGCTCGCGGGCGGTGTGACGGTGATGTCCACGCCGACCGCCTTCGTCGAGTTCTCGCGGTTGGGTGGTTTGTCGGCTGACGGTAGGTGTCGTTCGTTCTCCGCTGGTGCGTCTGGTACGGGTTGGTCGGAGGGTGTGGGTCTGCTGTTGTTGGAGCGGTTGTCGGATGCGCGTCGTCATGGGCACGCGGTGTTGGCGGTGCTGCGGGGCAGCGCGGTGAACCAGGACGGGGCGTCGAATGGTTTGACTGCTCCGAATGGTCCGGCGCAGGAGCGGGTGATTCGTGCCGCGTTGGAGGGTGCGGGTCTGGGTCCGTCCGATGTGGACGCGGTGGAGGCGCACGGGACGGGCACGCGCCTCGGTGACCCGATCGAGGCGCAGGCGTTGTTGGCGGCTTATGGGCAGGGGCGGGAGAGGCCGCTGTACCTGGGTTCGTTGAAGTCGAACATCGGTCACGCGCAGGCGGCGGCGGGTGTGGGTGGTGTGATCAAGATGGTGGAGGCGATGCGGCGTGGTGTGCTGCCCCGCACGCTGCACGTCGATGAGCCGACGCCTCACGTTGACTGGGAGTCGGGCGCGGTGGAGCTGCTCACCGAGGCCCGGCCGTGGCCCGAGACCGGTCGCCCCCGCCGGGCGGGCGTGTCCTCGTTCGGCTTCGGCGGCACCAACGCGCACGTGATCGTCGAGCAGCCACCGGACCCCGAACCGGTCGAGGCGGAGTCGGTGTCCATCGTGCTGCCTGTGGTGCCGTTCGTGGTGTCCGGCCGGACCGAGGCCGCCGCCCGCGCCCAGGCCGCGGTGCAGGCCACCGCAGAGGGCTCCGACCTCGACGTGGCGTACTCGCTGGCCACCACCCGGCAGCCGGCTGCCTGGCGGGCCGCCGGCGTGGACCGTGCGGTCGGCGAGCCGGCGGTCGTCGCCGGGGGCGGCACGGCGTTGCTGTTCACCGGCCAGGGTTCGCAGCGGGTGGGCATGGGTCTGGAGCTGGCCCGGACCTTCCCCGTGTTCGCCGCGGCCCTGGACGACGTGCTGGCCCGCTTCGACCCGTCGCTGCGCGAGGTGATCGCGTCCGGCGAGGGCTTGGACAGAACCGGTGCCGCCCAGCCCGCGCTGTTCGCCGTCGAGGTGGCGCTGTTCCGGTTGCTGGAGCACTGGGGCGTGCGGCCGGACGTCCTGGTCGGGCACTCCATCGGCGAGTTGGCCGCCGCGCACGTGGCGGGCGTGCTGTCCCTGGACGACGCGGCCAAGCTGGTCGCCGCCCGGGGCCGGCTGATGCAGGCACTGCCGGAGCGCGGCGCGATGGTCGCCGTCCAGGCCGAGGAGGGCGAAGTCCGGCCGCTGCTGGGCGACCGGGTCTCCATCGCCGCGATCAACGGCCCTGCCTCCGTCGTGCTGTCCGGTGACGAGGACGCCGTCCTCGCGGCCGCCGCGACACTCGGGGAGCAGGGCCGCCGCACCAAGCGGCTGCGGGTCAGCCACGCGTTCCACTCCGCCGAGATGGACCCGATGCTGCCGGAGTTCCGCTCGGTCGCCGAGGGCTTGACCTACCACCGGCCGGAGGTGCCGGTGGTCTCCACCGTGACCGGCGCGATCGCAGACCGGCTGACCGAGCCCGGCTACTGGGTCGAGCAGGTCCGTCGCGAGGTCCGCTTCGCGGATGCCGTGGACGCCGTACGCGCGTTGGGCGTGACCACGCTGGTCGAGTTGGGGCCGGACGGCGTGCTGTCCGCCATGGTCGGCGACGGCGTGCCGATGCTGCGCGCGGGCCGTCCCGAGGCCGAGACCGCCATCGCGGCGCTCGCCGAGGTGCACGCCCGCGGCACGGCCGTGGACTGGGAGGCGTTCTTCGCGGGCACCGGAGCCACCCGCGTGCCGCTGCCCACCTACCCGTTCCAACGCGAAAGCTACTGGCTGCGCCCGGGTTCCGGCGGCGGGGACGTGGCGGCGGCGGGACTCGACGCGGCCGACCACCCGCTGCTGGGCGCGGTCGTCGAGGTCGCCGACGGTGGCTCCGTCGTGCTCACCGGCCGGCTCGGCGCCGACGGCTGGCTGGGCGACCACAGGGTCGCAGGCGCGGTCGTCGTGCCCGGCACGGCGCTGCTCGAACTGGCGCTGCGCGCCGCCGCCGAGGTGGAGCTGGATCGCGTCGAGGAACTGACCGTCACGGCGCCCTTGGTGCTGCCCGAGGGCGGGGCCGTGCAGGTGCAACTGCTCGTGGGCGAGGCCGACGATCGAGGCAGACGACCCCTGGAGGTGCACGCGCGATCGACCGGCCGGGCCTGGCAGCGGCACGCGACGGGCGCGCTGGCTCCGGCCGACGTCCCGGTGTCGGCCGACCTGCTGGCGTGGCCGCCCGAGGGCGCGACCGAGGTGGACCTGACCGACCTCTACGACCGCGTGGCCGAGGACGGCTACGCCTACGGCCCCGTGTTCCGCGGCCTGCGCCGGTTGTGGCGGCACGACGGCGACCTGTTCGCCGAGCTGGCACTGCCCGACTCGGCCCACGCGGAGGCCGCCGGGTTCGCCGTGCACCCGGCGCTGCTCGACGCCGCCGCGCACCCGCTGCTGCCCGGCGTGACCGACCCCGACCGGCCCGCGCTGCTGCCGTTCTCGTGGTCCGGCGTGACCGTGGTGGCGCCCGGCGCGACCGCCCTGCGCGCCCGCATCACCCAGACCGGCGCCGAGTCGGCCTCGATGGTGCTCGCGGACACCCTCGGCGCGCCGGTGGCGGCAGTGGAGTCGTTGGCGCTGCGGCCGTTCAAGCTCGGACCGACCACCCTCGACACGCTGTTCGAGCCACGCTGGACCCCGATCGCCGCCGGCACGCCGTCCGCCGCGGCGTTCGACGTCGTCCCGATCGCCCTGCCCGGCACCGACGACGTGGTGGCCGCCACCCACGCCGCCACCCGGCAGGCCCTGGAGCTGGTGCGCGGTTGGGTCGCCGAGGACCGCGACGGGCAACTGGTCGTGGTGATTCGCGCGGACGTGCCCGCGCACGCCGCGGTGCGCGGTCTGGTGCGCACCGCGCAGACCGAGCAACCCGGCCGGGTGGTGCTGGTGGAGACCGACGGCACGGACGCGTCCACCGCCGTCCTGGACGCCGCGCTCGCGACCGGCGAGCCGCAGATCTCGTTGCGCGACGGCGATGTCCGGGTGCCCCGCCTGTCCAGGCCGGAACCGGTGGACGCGCCGGCCGGGACGCCGTTCGCCGACGGCACGGTGCTCGTCACCGGCGCCACCGGCGCGCTGGGCGCCGTCATCGCCCGGCACCTGGTGGTCGCGCACGGCGCCACCGACCTGCTGCTGGTCAGCCGACGTGGCGCGACGGCCCCCGGCGCGGCGGAGCTGGAGGCCGAGCTGACCGAGTTGGGCGCGGCGGTCACCTTCGCCGCCTGCGACGTGGCCGACCGCGCGGCGCTCGCCGAGCTGGTGGCGCGGCGCCCGGTCAAGGCCGTCGTGCACACCGCGGGGGTGCTGGCCGACGGCGTGCTCGGGTCGCTGACCGACGAGCAGGTCACCGCCGTGCTGCGGCCCAAGGTGGAAGCGGCCTGGAACCTGCACGAGGTCACCCGCGACCTCGACCTGTCCGCGTTCGTGCTGTACTCGTCGCTGGCAGGCCAGCTCGGCAACGCCGGGCAGGCCAACTACTCGGCGGCCAACACCTTCCTCGACGGGCTCGCCGAGCACCGGCGCGCGCTGGGGCTGCCCGCCGTGTCGCTGGCGTGGGGCCTGTGGGAGCGGGCCAGCGACATCACCGGCCACCTGGCCGACGTGGACGTCAAGCGGATGGCGAAGGCCGGTCTCCTGGCGCTGTCCACACAGGACGCCCTGATCTCGTTCGACGCCGCGCTCGCACTCGACGTGCCGGTGGTCGCGATTACCGGCGTCGACCCGGCGACGCTGGCGGCGCTGGGGGAGGACGCCCCGGTCGTCCTGCGGGGGCTCGTGCCTCCGGCCCGTCGGCCCCGGCGCGCCGACGGCTCCCTCGCCGAGCGGCTGGCCGGCCTGACCGGCGCCGAGCGGGACCGGGTGCTGGTGGGCCTGGTCCGCGCCGCGGTGGCCGCGGTGCTCGGGCACGCCCACGCGGACGCGGTCCCGGCCGACCGGCCGTTCCAGGAACTGGGCTTCGACTCGCTGACCGCGGTCGAGCTGCGCAACCAGCTCGGCGCCGCCACCGGCCTGAGGCTGCCGACCACGTTGGTGTTCGACCACCCGTCACCCGCCGCGCTGGCCGCGCACCTGTCCGGCGAGCTGTTCGGCGGCGCCCGCGAAGCGGTCGCCGCGACGGCGATGAGCGGGGACGACAGCCCGATCGCCATCGTCGGCATGGCGTGCCGCTACCCGGGCGGCGTGCGCTCGCCGGGCGAGCTGTGGGACCTCGTCGCCAGTGGCGTGGACGCGATCTCGCCGTTCCCGACCAACCGGGGCTGGCCCGACCTGTACGACCCGGACCCGGAGCGGGTGGGCCGGTCCTACTCGCGCGAAGGCGGCTTCCTGCACGACGCCGACCTGTTCGACGCGGAGTTCTTCGGCATGTCGCCGCGCGAGGCGCTGGCCACCGACCCCCAGCAACGGCTGCTGCTGGAGACGGCCTGGGAGACCCTGGAGAACGCCGGGGTGGACCCGGCCGGGCTGCGCGGTTCGCGCACCGGCGTGTTCACCGGCGTGATGTACCACGACTACGGCTCGGGCCTGGTCGAGATCCCTCGGGACCTGGAGGGCTACCTGGCCGGCGGCACGCTCGGCAGTGTCGCGTCGGGTCGGGTGTCGTACACGTTCGGGTTCGAGGGTCCGGCGGTCACGGTGGACACGGCGTGCTCGTCGTCGTTGGTGGCGTTGCACCTGGCGGCGCAGTCGTTGCGCCAGGGCGAGTCCGACCTGGTGCTGGCGGGCGGCGTGACGGTGATGTCCACGCAGACCGCCTTCGTCGAGTTCTCCCGCCAGCGCGGCCTCGCTCCGGACGGTCGGTGCAAGTCCTTCTCCGCCGACGCGGACGGGACGGGCTGGTCGGAGGGTGTGGGGCTGGTGTTGTTGGAGCGGTTGTCGGACGCGCGTCGCAACGGGCACCCGGTGTTGGCGGTGCTGCGGGGCAGCGCGGTGAACCAGGACGGGGCGTCCAACGGCCTGACCGCGCCGAACGGCCCGTCCCAGGAGCGCGTCATCCGGCAAGCGCTGGCCAATGCCGGCCTGCGTCCGTCCGATGTGGACGTGGTGGAGGCGCACGGGACGGGTACGCGGTTGGGTGATCCGATCGAGGCGCAGGCGCTGCTGGCCACCTACGGCGAGGACCGGAAGACCCCGCTGTACCTGGGATCGTTGAAGTCCAACATCGGTCACGCCCAGGCGGCGGCGGGTGTCGGCGGCGTGATCAAGATGGTCGAGGCGATGCGGCACGGCGTGCTGCCCCGCACCCTCCACGTGGACGAGCCGACGCCGCACGTCGACTGGGAGTCGGGCGCGGTGGAGCTGCTCACCGAGGCCCGTGAGTGGCCCGAGGTCGACCGGCCGCGCCGGGCGGGCGTGTCTTCGTTCGGCATCAGCGGCACCAACGCGCACGTCGTCATCGAGCAGCCGCCGGCTGAGCCGGAGCTGGTCGCCGAGGTCGAGCTGCCGATCGCCCCGTGGGTGCTGTCCGGCCGGACCCCCGAGGCGGTGCGCGAGTCGGCCCGCCGGCTGGCCGCGGTGGACGCGGCCGACCTCGACGTCGCCTTCACCCTCGCCACCGCGCGCTCCGCGCTGCCGCACCGGGCTTCGGTGGTGCGCCGCGACGACCTGGCCGCGGTCGAGCCGGTGCTCGCCGCCGACGGTCGTACCGGGTTCGTGTTCGCGGGTCAGGGGTCGCAGCGGGTGGGGATGGGGTTGGGGTTGGCGGAGTCGTTTCCGGTGTTCGGTGCGGTGT